>JAEURM010000026.1 GCA_016789245.1 Anaerolineales bacterium | reverse complement strand
CACTGGCAATGCCTTGGCCCTGAAATTCAGGGTCAACGGCCACCATATACATTTCCCATCTTAGTGCCGTTTCACCGCTACAAAACCGGTTATGGTGCCAGCCTCGCTCGTCACCCACACCTGCGCCTCTTCCGCCGCGCAAACGGCCTCCACGGCTTTTTGCTGGCTCACACTCCAACGCTCAGGATAGAACGCCTTATATAAATCGGTGCTCATTGCGTTCTTCAACGAATCAAAAACCGGCGCCCACGTCCGAAGCAAAAGACCAACAACGGCCGCGAGATGTTGGGGAGTATAAGGCTCTATTTGCATTTCGGTATCGTACCAAATTCCGTGAAACTAGCTCTGCTTGTTAATTTACAGGCGCGGCCCTTATAGCCACCGCTGATTACGTTTGAAATGGGATGCTTATTCTTCAATAATATTGAAACCCTTTTGAGCAGAGTAGATCCAGCGATGACTATTCACAACCTGCATTGAATTCAAGTGGTTGACTAAGTTGGAATCTGGCAGAAATATAGATTTTCCATCTAGTGGAATTAACTGAGAGTGATACGTTCTCTCGAATAGACTAAGAATGTAACTGGATGTTAGAGGAAATGCGATTTCAATCCCCTCTGAACGAAACCCAGAAAAACTTCTCGTAGTATCTTGTTTGTGTGCCCATACTGCCACAGGATTATCACTAGCATAAAAAGGTATCATAGTTTGATTGATACCAAAAACCCATATATGTCTCATAAAAATCATTATGCGTTGATTTATGGTTTTGCTATCTACAATACTAGCAATGTGTTCTGATTTTGCGAGCTCCTCTGTGTCCTGTGTGAGAATTTGTTTTAGTAAACCGCTGGGTTTTAATTCCGTATTCTTTTTTCTAGAATGCGTAGCAAGATCCTGAAAAGCCGTTTCAAGTGTTTTTAGCGTTTTGATTATCAGATTTCTGTACCACCGAGTTCTTGTAGATTGCAAAGCCAGATATAGTGCTAGTAGCTCCTTCTGTGATTTCGTGATACTAAGCCCTTTATCTACAACCGTCTCTAGTAATGAGTCAACTAGTTGGGGATAAAGTTGATCCACTGTGTTAGCAAAGGTTTTTTCTAAATACTGAGTTGGCTTATTTGGTTGGTCATAAAATAAGTTTTCAGCGGCTATATTGCGTATATGAGATCTGAATTTTCGTTTAGTGGATTTATCATACACGTAAAGATGTTCGCCATCATCTGTAAATCTGGCTAAATATGATTGTGGGACATAGTGTTCGTTTTTTGTTCGAGACACAGTATTCTGCCTCTGATATTGTTAAAAAGCTTACACTCATTGATTCAAAATCCCATCAATCTTCTGCAACTCTTCTGTTGAGAACGCAAGTTGATTGAGCGCGCCCACGGCGTCATCAATCTGGGCCACGCGGCTGGCCCCAATTAGTGCGGAAGTCATTTCCGGATGGCGCAAAACCCACGCCAGCGCCATTTGGGCCAACGTTTGCCCACGCGCCTGCGCCAGCGCGTTCAGCTTGTTCACTTGCGCCAACTTCTCATCCGTAATCTGCGCGGGCCGCAAAAAGCCGTGCGGCTTAGAAGCGCGCGAACCCTCTGGCACGCCGCTGAGGTATTTATCCGTAAGCAGGCCCTGCGCCAGCGGTGAGAAGGCAATACAGCCAATGCCCTCCTCTGCCAGCACGCGCAATAAATCCGCTTCCACCCAGCGCTCAAACATGCTGTACTTGGGCTGATGAATCAAACACGGCGTGCCCAACTCCCGCAAAATGCGGGCGGCCTGTGCGGTTTTATCCGCCGGATAATTGGAGACGCCCACATACAACGCGCGCCCACTGCGCACCACGTAATCTAGCGCGCTCATGGTTTCTTCCAGTGGTGTTTCCGGGTCTGGGCGGTGATGATAGAAAATATCCACGTACTCCAAGCCCATGCGCTTTAGGCTTTGGTCTAAGCTGGCCACCAAATACTTGCGGGAACCCCAATCACCGTACGGGCCATCCCACATGCCATAGCCAGCTTTAGAAGAAATGATGAGTTCATCGCGGTACGGCTTCAAATCTTGCGCCATTAGCTTGCCAAAATTTTCTTCGGCAGAGCCAGGCGGCGGGCCGTAGTTGTTGGCCAAATCAAAATGCGTAATGCCCAAATCAAAGGCACGGCGCACCAACGCGCGGCCATTCTCAAAGGTATCTACGCCGCCAAAGTTATGCCACAGCCCCAGCGAGATAGCCGGGAGCTTTAGGCCACTGCGGCCAGAACGGTTATAGCGGATTGAATCGTAACGGGTGGGGGAAGGAAGATATGACATGCGCGCATGATACGCGCAGATTGAAAGAACGCCAAGCGGCTAGGCCATGATGGCCACCATGTTTAGCCATGCTGTTCCCAATTCAGCCTCGCCGTTCACGCGCAGATGTGGGTGCGCTTGTTCTGGGCTGAGGCCTTTGGTGAACAGCCGCCACGCCACCTCCTGCGGCAGATAAAGCTGGGTGCTGGCCTGTAAGTTTGGGCCGGCGTACAAAATCCACGCGCCGTTTTCACGTTGGAGCGTCCAAGCACCGCCCGCTTCGCCTTCAATCGTCAATTTCAGCACAGTGCCGTTCGGCGCAGAAACGGAGCCGTAGGCATGGGGCAGGGCGCGCATAAACGTATCCAGCACCGGGAACAGCCAACGCCGCTGGGTGAGGAGCGGCCAGCCCACCGCCTCCCGGATGTGTTGCTGGTGCAACCATTTCTCCGTGTACTCGCGCGCCACATCAAACCAACTCAAAGATTGGCTTTCACCCGCCCACGCCACAGAAACGGGCGCTGGGCTTTGCTCCGGCCAGCTTTTGAAAAGGGCGTACAACTGCGGGTCAGTCAACTCTAAAAATGCAATGAGCAAACTTGGGCTGATGCGTTGCGCGGCCTCCACCCATTGCGCGTTGCCTTGATTTATCCAATTCACCAGCTCTTGGTACCTGAGCGGCGTAGCATTTGCGTCGTCTGTAGCTTTGTAACGGTCTGCCAAGCGGCCCAACGTGCCACCCAACAAATGGGCCGTTACGTCTTTCACCGTCCACGGCGCGCAGGCGGTGATTGTCTCCCACTCGCGCCGCGTCAAACTTTTCAGCACGGCCAGCAACTCAGCGCCCAGCGGCGGAAATAACTCAACGGTGCTGATGGGTTGGATGGGGTTCATAATTTTTAGGTGACGGTCACTTACAAAGTGACTGTCACCTTACTACCAACGCCAACACCAAACCATCATAGCCCTTGCTTCCCACCGTTTGCAGGGCGGTGGCGCTGATGCGCGGTTCAGCAGCTATGAGTTCCATTAGGCGGCGCACGCCTTGGACGTTGGCATCCGCGCTGTGCGCGTTTACCACTGCGCCCTCGCGCACCACGTTATCCACCACAATCAGTGTGCCGGGCCGCGCGAGTTTAAGCGCCCACTGAAAATAATCTGGGTTGCTCGGCTTATCCGCGTCTATAAAAATCAAGTCAAACGGCGCTTCACTGGCTAGGTGCGGCAAAGTTTCAATAGCTTTGCCCACGCGCACTTCGGCTACGCCGCTCAAGCCAGCGCGGGCTAAATTGGCGCGGGCCACTTCCGCATGTTTGGGGCTAAGCTCCAGTGTAATCAGGCGTCCCTCAGCGGGCAGGGCGCGGGCCAGCCAAATGGTGCTGTAACCGCCCAGCGTGCCAATTTCCAAAATTTTGCGTGCACCCTGTAGCCGCGCCAGCAAATGTAAAAACTTGCCATGACTGGCCGCGACTTGAATAGCCGGCAACCCCGCCGCTTCACTCGCCTTGAGCGCCGCCTCCAACGCGTCATCCGGCGGGATGAGTAGCTGGTTGAAGTAATCGTCCACCGCTTGCCAAGTTGTTTGAGTCATGTTTCCTTTGTTTTCCTTACTATCCTTTGGTGTCCCCATACTTCGCCGCCAGCTTTTGCACCGTGGTGATACTGCGGAAAGTAGCTTGGAGTTTTAACTTGCGCTCAAAAACGGCGTTGGAGAATTTGGAGTCGCTCTGCTTCACCGCGCATAGCCAATACACTTCGCGCCCGTGTGGGTGAAAATCATCAATTTCAGTTTTAAGCGTTAGCAATTGTTTTTGGGCTTCGGCGCTCAGCGGCTGAGCAAGAAAGGCCACGTTGAGCGCGCCCGCCGTTTTGAGCCGCGCGGCGGAGAACGGCTGATAGTTGGCAATCCCCGTTAGTTCATGCGGCGTGCGCAGAAAGGTGGCCACTTCATAGCCGAGGGTGGCCTGCAACTGCGCTTCAATCTGTTTCACCAACGCGCCTTCACTTTTGGTTTTCGTCTCAAAAATCACATTGCCGCTGTTAATGAAGGTTTCTACGTTGGTAAAGCCCAGCGCTTCAAATGCGCCGCGCAGAATTTCCATGGTGGTGAACCGGCCACCTACGTTAATGGCGCGGAGGAAAGTGATGTATTGGGGCATAAGTTATTGTCACACAATCTCCCACTTTAGGAGATTGCTTCGCCGCGGCGGGCGGCTCGCAATGAGACTTCGTGTAATTCGATGCTAAAAGAACTAGTACACAAACGGGATAAGCTTCCGCACGCGGCGTTGGTATTCAGTGTAGCGCGGGAATTTGGCGCTGAGCCATTGCTCCTCACGGCGGGATTTTATATCAAAGAAGATGAACAAGACGAAGGCGTAAATAAGGGTGAGCGGGCTGGCAACAATGAGCGCCCAACCCAGCGCGGCAAAGATGAGGCCGCTGTAGATCGGATGCCGAACAAAACCATACGCGCCCGTCTCCACCAACTCCGCGTCATCTTTGGGGTGCGGCAGGGGCGTAAGGTTGCGGCCCAAGTTCAGCAGGCCGGCCAAACCCAGCAAGCCGCCCGCCGCCATTACGGCCAAGCCGGGCAAAAATGTGGCGGAGCCAAACGGCGGCCCCCAGCGCATCATGCCGAAGGCTTCTTGCGGGCCAACGGCTACCAGCAGGAAAAAAATTCCCTGCAGAACAACATACCACTCACCGCGCTCACCTTTCCACCACGCGTTGTTCATCGTAAACCCAACAAATCATGCATCTGTTTTTCTAGCTCTAGCACCCAAGTGGAAACGCCGTTGCTGGCCGCCAATTGGGTAATGGCCGTGAGTTGGCCACTGGCCAGTAAGTAGCCCATTACAATTAGCAGTAAGCCGCTGAGGATGCTGGTGGTATGTAAGTACAGTGTGTGTCCGGCCACTTTTACTTCAAACCCGCGGCCTTTGAGAATTTTCCAAAACGTTGTGCCTTGCCCCAACCGGCTAAAAAACGTAGAAACCAAAATCAGTGGCGCGCCGAGGCCAAGCGCGTACACAAAAGCCAGCACCATGCCTTGCAGTAAGCCTGCACCTTGCGTAGCCAGCAGAGCCAAAATGCCGCCCAGAATTGGGCCTACGCATGCCGTCCAGCCGAGGGCAAACGTTGCGCCGTACAAGTACGAGCCGAAGAGGGTGGTAGCCGGACGGTCTTGCACTTGCGGCCCAGCAAAACCAAAGCCGAGTAGATTCATCACGCCAAAGCCCATTACTACCACTCCCCCAATCAGCGTTAGTTGTGATAAGTAATTCCACAGCAGATTGCTTAGCGCCGTAGCCGTAGCGCCCAACAGCGTGATGGTGGTGGCCAAACCCAGAAAAAAGGCTACCGTCATCAGCACCACGTTTTGGCGTTTGGCCTGAAAGGTGAAGGCAAAATATGCAGGCAAAATGGGCAAAGTGCAGGGAGAAAGAAAACTGAGCAAGCCAGCAATAAATGCGGCGGGTAGGAGCACCCCTAAACTGGCGCTGAGGCCGGGGGCGTGGGCTTGCCCGCCGTTCAACGTGAGCAAGAAAATCAAAATAAGAAAGGCTACCCCTAAACCTACGCCAGCCAACCACAGGCGTGAGGTGCGTTTGGGCTCAGTATTCTGTAATTCTTCCAGCATGCAAAAAATCCTGGTTCAGTGGCGGAACGGCCACACGTTAAATTATAGAACCCCGCGCTAAGTTTCTAGGTTACGGAGAGATTAATTTCACGGTGTGCCCGCCGCACGTAATTCCGCGCTGGAAAGAAGTGGATAAGAAAACTCTGAAAAACCAATGACGCGCAAGAGGAAAGTGGGCGAAGTAACTTGCGCGCGCACAATCACTTGGTTGCCATCGAAAACCACTTCCGTGAGTGCCACGCGGCTGGCGGCTGGGCCAAGCGCGCTTTCTGCCAGTGTGTACGCCGAGGGTTGGCCGTTCGCCTCTGTTAACCGCAGTTCTAGAGCTAAGTTGCCATCCACTTCCACCGTTTCCACAGCGGTGGCGGCGGCGCGTGCGGCTTCATCTAACGCGGCTTGGGCAACGCGGTGATTACTAAACGCCAAAATGCCCTCTACAATTAAGCCTAAGATGAGAAACGCGCCAACGGCTAAGGAAATTTGAAATAAATAGTTGATGCGGCGGTGCATAGTTTTGTATTTTATCGCCGTCTGCGGATTAAGAGCTGATTTACACCAGACCGACGCGGTCTTCATCTGGAATAAGCATCCTGAGCTTGTCGAAGGATGCGCTCCAAGCCGTTTTCGGCACGTTTCGTCCTTCGGCCGGCTCAGGAGCGCTCAACGTGCCTTCGGTGTGCGCCACCTGAAAAGTCTCTCGTAAATCCCGTAAGCCTTTTGCAAGAAAAGCCCATTACATTTGCCCCATGCGAAACTTTGTTGAGAACAACTGGCAGAAACTGATTGCCGCCGCACTGTGGCTGAGCGCGTTAGCCGCGTATGTGCTGTACACCCAAGCTAATAATCTCACGCCGCTGGCCGCCGTGCAGGCGCTCATGGACGCCATCCGTGGTACATGGTATGGCCCGTTGGTCTTCATCATCATCTACACTCTGCGCCCGCTCATCTTCTTTCCGGCCACCCTGCTCACCATTGCCGGTGGCTTTTTGTTTGGGCCGGTGCTGGGCTTCATTTATTCCACGTTGGGCGGCAATTTATCTTCGGTGTTGAGTTACGGCGTAGGCCGCTACTTTGGGCAAGGTTTGCTCAACACGGAAAACTCCACCGGGCTGATTCAAAATTACGCCGCGCGCCTGCGCCAAAATAGCTTTGAAACCGTGCTGGTGATGCGGTTCTTGTTCTTGCCCTATGATTTAGTGAGCTATTTGTGCGGCTTCTTGCGCATTGATTGGCGGGGCTTTTTGCTGGCCACGTTTTTAGGCGGCTTGCCGGGTGGCATGTCCATTGTGGCGTTGGGCGCCTCGGTGCAAGGGGATATTGCCAACTTTACGCCGCGTTTAGAGCCAGCCACGCTGGCCTTTGCGGTGGTGATGTTCACTATCAGTTTGGCGCTCTCGCGTTACTTTAAACGGCGCGAGGCGGCGCGAAAGGTTGAAACAGTTTCGTGATAACGCTTACTCCTCCCAATGATTCTCACAACGCCCGCTGGCGCGAAAACGCGCGGCCTTATACGTGGGTAAATCCTAAGCCCACTGGGCGCTACAACATGGTGGTGATTGGCGCTGGCTCAGCGGGCTTGGTGGTGGCGGCTGGCACGGCTGGCTTGGGTGGCAAAGTGGCGCTGATTGAAAAACACCACATGGGCGGCGATTGTTTGAACACCGGCTGTTTACCCTCCAAAACGCTTTTGCGGCCCGCGCACTTAATTGGTGAAGTGCGCCGCGCGGCTGAGATGGGCGTGCAGTTGCCGGGCGGCTACCACGTAGATTTTCCGGCGGTGATGGAACGCGTGCGCCGCGTTCGCGCCGATGTGAGCCATGTGGATTCCCCGGAGCGTTTTCGCGGTTTAGGCGCGGATGTGTTTTTTGGCGAGGCGCGGTTTACGGGGCCGGATACGGTGGAAGTGGGCGGGCAGACTCTGCGTTTTGGCAAAGCCACCATTGCCACCGGCTCACGCGCCGCTGTGCCGCCCATTCCGGGCTTGCAAGAAGTGGGCTTCATCACCAATGAAACGGTGTTCAATCTCACCGAACTGCCGCCGCGTTTGCTGGTGATTGGTGGCGGCCCGATTGGCTGTGAAATGGCGCAAGCCTTTGCCGCCTTTGGAAGCGCCGTAACGGTGATTGACCTTTTACCCACCATTCTGCCGCGGGATGATGTGGATGCGGCCAAAGTGGTGCGCGCGGCGTTAGAAAAAGACGGCGTGCGTTTTGAGTTGGGCGTCAAACCCACGCAAGTTCAGCGGCGTGGTGAGAATGTAGAAGTAACCGTTGAGCGCGATGGGCAAACGTTTACGCTGGCGGCGGATGCCATTTTGGTGGCGGCGGGCCGTGCGCCCAACGTGGAAAACTTAGGCTTAGAAGCGGCGGGCGTGGAATACACCAAGCGTGGTATTACCGTAAATGACCAACTGCAAACTTCTAACCCACGTGTTTACGCCGCGGGCGATGTGGGCTACAAGTATCAGTTTACGCACACCGCCGATGCCACCGCCCGCATTACGATTCAAAACGCGCTGTTCTTTGGCCGCCGCAAAGCTAGCTCACTCATTGTGCCGTGGGCCACATATACAGATCCAGAATTGGCACATGTGGGCCTGACGGAGGCCGAAGCCGTCGCGCAGAACATCGCCGTCACGCCGTTTATCCATCACTTCAAAGATTTAGACCGCGCGCTGGCCGATGGCGAGCCAGAAGGTTTTGTAAAAGTTTTGGTAAAAAGTGGCACGGATAACATTGCGGGCGCAACCATTGTGGCGCGCCGCGCGGGCGATATGATTAGTGAAATTTCGGTGGCCATGGCGGGCAAGGTGGGCCTCACTAAACTGGCCACTGTGATTCATCCGTATCCCACGCAAGCGGAGGGCATCAAGAAAGTGGCGGATGCGTACAACCGCACGCGGCTCACGCCCACCGTCAAGCAAATCTTTGTGCAACTGCTGGCGTGGATGCGGTAATTCTAAAAACGGATGGAGCGGATAAGACGGATGATGAATTTTTATCAATCCGTTCCATCCGTAAAAAATCCGTAGTACCCGTTTTTTTGGAGGAGATTCACGATGAAACGAATCTGGTTATTGATAGCAACTTTGGTTGTAACAGCGTGTGTGCCCGCTACGCCGCCCGCTAATTTGCCAGCCGCGCAAAACGTGGAGCAGGCTCCGGCGGGCGCTAAGGCCCCCCCGGGTTATGAAGGTAAAGCGTGGGCGGATATTCTCACTGAAGCCCAAGGCCAAACCGTTAATTTTTATATGTGGGGCGGGAGTGATGTGATTAATGGCTGGGTAACGGGGCCAGTGGCTACCGCGTTGAAAGAAAAATACGGCGTAACGCTCAACATGGTTCCCGTGGCCGATGCGCCGGAGTTCATTAACAAAGTGCTGGGTGAGAAGCAGGCCGGGCGGGATACGGATGGCACGGTGGATTTGGTGTGGATTAACGGCGAGAACTTCCGCACCATGCGGCAGGGCGAGTTGCTGTTTGGCTCTTGGAGCCAGTTTTTGCCCAGTGCGCAATATGTGAATTGGAACGATGCCAGCGTGGCCAACGATTTTGGTTTTCCGGTAGAGGGCTATGAATCGCCGTACGGCAAGGCGCAGTTTGTGATGATTTACGATAGCGCCAAAGTGCCGGAGCCGCCCCAAACGGTGGCGGCGCTAATGGAATGGATTAAGGCCAACCCGGGCAAATTTACATACGCCGCGCCGCCAGATTTCACCGGCAGTGCCTTTATGCGGCACATCTGTTACCACGCGGCGGGCGGTTACCAAACGCTTCTCGGTGAGTTTCAACAATCTGTTTTTGATGAAAAATCTGCCGCATGCTGGCAAACTTTGAATGAGTTGGAGCCGATGCTGTGGCGTGAAGGCCAAACGTACCCGGAGAGCCGCACGCGCATGCAAGATTTGTTTGCCAACGGCGAAGTGTATTTTGATATGGCCTATAACCCAGCAGAAGCTAGTAGCCTAATTGCGCAAGGCAAGTATCCAGAAACGGCCCGCACGTTTGTGTTTGATGAGGGCACCATTGCCAACACGCACTATGTGGCTATTCCGTACAACTCGCCGCACAAAGCGGGCGCAATGGTGCTGGCCAATTACTTACTCTCGCCCGAAGCGCAGTTGAGCAAGGCTGACCCAAGCGGGTGGGGCGATCTGCCCGTGCTAGACCCGGCGCTCTTACCGGCAGATATGCAACAGAAATTTGCCGCCCTGCCGCGTGGCCCAGCCACTTTGCCAGATGCGGAACTGGCCGCGCACCGTGCGCCAGAACTGCAAGCGGCGTGGCTGACGGCCTTTGAGCAAGGCTGGGACGCGAACGTTTTGCAAAAGTAGATTTGTTTTAACCACGGAGAACACAGAGTTGACACAGAATCTCTCTGTGCTCTCCGTGTTCTCTGTGGATAAATTAAAAAATGCCCCAACGCCTTGCGCCCTTCATCTTGCTTACGCCCGCTTTGCTGGTGATTGTGGTGCTGTTCGGCGGGGGCTTAGCGTTGGCGGTGTGGCAAAGCGTGGGCGGCTTGCCCCTCAGCGGCGTACCCGTTTATTCTCTGCAAGCGTATGGCAACATCTTCTCCAGCGGTGAGTTTTGGGCTTCGCTCACACTCACACTGTGGATTTCTCTAGCCTCCACATTTCTGGCGGCAGTGCTGGCGGTGGCGGGCGCTCTGCTTTTGCGGCCCGTGACGCGCGGCCAGCGCTGGGCTAACTTCATCTTTCAACTCAACCTGCCCATTCCACACAGCGTGGGCGCGATTGGCATTTTGCTCCTACTATCACAAAGTGGTTTGTTGGCCCGTTTGGCTTACGCCGCCCAACTCATTCAGTCACCGGCGGATTTTCCGGCGCTGGTGTTTGATCCGCTGGGCTTGGGCATCATTGCCGAGTATGTTTGGAAAACCAGTTGCTTTATGGGTGTAATTGTTTTAGCCGCCCTGCAAACCGTGGGTGAGGATTACGAAAGTGCGGCGCGGAGTCTGGGCGCAAACGCATGGCAAAGATTCTGGTTCGTCACCTTGCCCCTTATCCGTCCGGCGTTACTGTCTTCGTCAGTTCTTGTTTTTGCCTTTACTTTCGGCTCGTTTGAAGTGCCAGTACTGCTCGGCCAGCGCTTTCCGTCTGTTTTGCCCGTGTTGGCCTACCGTGATTACGTGGATACAGATTTGAACATCCGTCCCGAAGCCATGGCGCTGAGCGTGGTCATTTCCCTCCTCAGCGGCGTGCTGGTGTGGGCGTATTTAAAAATTACCCAAAAGTAGTGCGCAGTGTCAAAGTATCGAGTGTCCTCCGCATAGGTCAACACCTAGCAATTGGCGGAGGACACTTTGACACCCGACACGCGACACTTAATTTAGATGCAAACTTACTCTCACTTCCTGATGACGGCCGTAGCTGGTGATGTGCTTAAGAAGCGTAACATTGCTGTGCGTGGGCGGGCTTTTGTGCTCGGCTCCTTCATGCCCGATGTGCCGCTGTATTTGCTGGGCGCAGGCTATATTGCATGGGCGTTTTGGCTGGCGCCCGCTCTCGGCCTAGCCGCCGCGCCGGATGAACATATTTTTGGCAACACGTTTGATACTTTGTACTTCACCAATCCGTTTTGGATGGCGAGTCACAACTTCCTCCACGCGCCGCTAGTGTTGATAGCGTTGGGCGCGGTGGGCGTGTGGGCCATGCGGCATGGCAAACCGTGGGGCGCATCTTTATTGTGGTTTGCGCTGGGCTGTGGCCTGCACTCGGTTGTAGATATCCTCACGCACTATGATGATGGCCCGCTCGTTTTCTTTCCGCTCGATTGGAGCTACCGCTTCCAAGCCCCCATCAGTTACTGGGATAACCGTCACGGCGCCGCCCTCTTCCGCCCGTTTGAAAGAACACTAGATATTCTCTGCGTGATTTATCTGCTGTGGGCATGGTGGCGAAACCGTAAAAGACCAATCACCAGCGCCCAAAAACCAATAACTACTAACCAATAACTCAATCCCCCAATTCTCTAATCCCAGTGCTTCGCCGTCTTTTTCTTTTTTTCCTGATTCTGCCCCTTGTGCCGCTGGTTATCTGGTCATTCAGTCAGCGGTGGCTGTTTCCGGCTCTCCTTCCAACGGAGTGGGGCGTGCGTGGTTGGGCGTATTTGCTCTCACCGGGCGCACGCGTGGGCACAGCGTTCTTTAATAGTTTGGTGATTGCGCTGGCCGTCACGCTCATTTCTTTGCTCATCGGCTTACCGGCTGGCCGTGCGCTAGGCGTGCATCACTTCCGTGGCAAAACTTTGGTGAACTTGCTCATCCTTGCGCCCACGTTGGTGCCCACCATTGGCGTAGCCCTTGGCTTGCACGTCACGTTCATCCGGCTCAATTTGGCGGATACGGTTTTAGGTGTGGTGTTAGTGCATCTCATTCCGGTTTTGCCGTACGTGGTGCTCACGCTCTCCGGCATTTTTGCTAATTACAATTTGGATTATGAAGCGCAGGCCCGCACGCTGGGCGCTAGCCAGTGGCAAGTGTGGCGGCATATCACTCTACCGGCCATTTTTCCCGGCGTAATGGTGGCCGCGCTTTTTGCCTTCATCATTTCATGGAGTCAATACTTGCTCACTCTGCTCATTGGCGGCGGGCAGATTCAAACACTTCCCACCATTTTGCTGGCGTTTGTGAACAGTGGAGATTATGCCGTGGCTTCGGCGTTGAGTTTGGTCTTTATCGCGCCAGCCGTGCTGATGCTTCTGCTTACTTCGCGCTATCTCACAGGCCGCCATCCGGCACTCAGCGGGTTTGGGAAGTTGTAACGCCGTGACTCACGTAGCGCTCAATCAGCTCACCAAAACGTACGGCACATTTACTGCCGTTCACCAGCTTTCGCTCAACATCCCCAGCGGGCAGATTACGGCCCTGCTTGGCCCTTCCGGTTGCGGCAAAACCACCACGCTCAAAATGCTAGCCGGGCTGATTGCGCCCACCAGCGGCGATATCGCCTTTGATGATAGTTCTGTGTTGAACACACCCGCCGAGCGGCGCGGCGCAGTGATGGTGTTTCAAAATCATTTGTTGTTTCCGTACATGAGCGTGGCTGAGAATGTGGCCTTTGGCCTAAAGATGCGGGGCGCGGATAAGAAAACCACGGCGCGCCAAGTAAGCGAATTGTTGGCGCACGTGCAATTGGCCGGCTTTGATAAACGTAAGCCGCATGAACTTTCGGGCGGGCAACAGCAACGGGTGGCGCTGGCCCGCGCCCTCATCACCCAGCCGCGTGTGCTTTTGCTAGATGAACCGCTTTCCAATTTAGACGCTTACTTGCGAGATGAAATGCGCGAGTTGATTTTGATGCTTCAGCGGGAGCGTGGCATTACCACGGTGGTGGTGACGCATGACCAAGAAGAAGCGGTGATTTTGGCGGATAGGATTGCGCTTTTGTTTCACGGTGAGTTACAACAATTTGCCGCGCCACGCGCCTTTTACGAGCGCCCCACCAATGAGCGCGTGGCGCGTTTTTTTGGCGGCACAAATTTTTTGCACGGCACCCAAACGGGCACAATCATTACCACGCCGCACGGCGTTTTCCATGCGCCCGCTTCATCGCGCACT
>JAEURM010000269.1 GCA_016789245.1 Anaerolineales bacterium | reverse complement strand
TCTCCAGCACACCACCGGAGCGCATTCGCTTGGGTATTGCGCGGCTGGCGGAGGCGTTTGCCGCGTTGCCCCAGCCTACCGCCGAATATGTGGCAGAAAGACAAAACGGTCAGTTGGCCGTGCCTGCACTGTTTGGCTAATCACGGCGTTTTCGGTGGTGGCGCTCAGCGTTACGGTGTAGAGCGTGTAGTTGGTTAATCCCGTCAAGGTATAAGTGCGCGCCACGCTGGGAATATCTGTGATGGGTGACGGCACATCACCCGTTGGCCCAACGTATTCAATTTGCCACGTGCTGGTTACAGGCAGAGTTGCGTTCACACTCCAGTTCAACTTAAGTTGGTGATTGCCCGTTAGCGCCGCCACCACCAACGCCGGTTTGAGCTCGTACGCCCCAATGGAGAGTGGCCCTTCGCGAGCGGTTAATATTTATCAATAAGTGAACGCGATTTTTTAGAATAGATTAAGACCTATCAGGTGGCGCCCACTAGACCCTGAAAATTATTGCCTTTTCTCGCGCTACCTGACAGGTCTGGTGTTTACGGCCCAGCCTCGCCGCGCGCAATCACTTCCACTTCCGCCAAGCCGGCCACAACTTGCCCATCTTTCAATCCGCTCACGGCGTTGAACTCAATCTTCACCACCCGCGCCATCACTTCCGCAAAGCTGACGGTTGTGCCGGTGTTGACTAGTAGGCCGCTGGTGGCGCTGGCCACTTGCACCGTGCCCGCCGCTATACAGCCGTACTTGCCATCGGGATTGATAACGGCCAGCGGCCAAGAATTGCGATTGGTGTTGTAAATGCCGCCCGGCACCGCGCCCACGCTGGCTTGCCCAGATTGGCTCGCCGCCAGTAAGCCATCCTTTTGAATGTAGCCACCGTTGGGATGAACTAAAGTGCTCACCGGTGATGCGGTGCAAGCCCGTGCCGTTGGCGTTGATGACGAACAGATTGCTAGAGCGGGCCGCGCCATACATGCCAAACCCGGGAAAGCGCGTGGAAGAAAAAACAATCCGGCCATCTGGGAGCCAAGCCGGGTCGGTATCATCGTACGGCACAAATTCCGTGCCGTTGCTTCCAAACTGAGATAAATCTATGTTGCGGTCTGAAAACGCTACCCGATGAGGCCACTTGGAAGCGGCTGAACGGCCCCACGCTCGGCATGCCTTTGGGCACATTCCAATACACGGTGCCACTGGGCGGAATTTGCCGTGATACAAACACCAACGCCGGCACACCAGATTTGGCCACAAGCGGCAAATATAAGTTGAAGGGCAAAGCAACAGTGGCGCCACTAGTGCCTACGGTTGAATTCCACAGCAGGCCAAAGATGTGCCATAGTGGGGCGTGATAAAAGATTTAAAAATTAATTCTTACCTTTGAACGGCGGGTAAGTACATGCGGCGCGTGAGCACTGAGAACGTGCGTTGTACGCGCGTGACGTTGCCTTGCACATCCGCTACTTGCACGTACAGCACAGTTTGGCCCGTGCCGGTGAGATTGATGGGAATGGTGTAAATGCCATCGCCCGCCGCTTGGGCTAAATCGGCCAATTGTGCGCCAGCGGGCCGCCCGGCCAACGGCACCGTAGCTGTAATGGAAAGTGTGGCGAGGTTGATGCCGGTGTACGCATCCGCCACGCCCACACGAATTTGCGTGAGCGGTTGTGAGCTCAAACCGGCGCGTGGCGCGCTCACTTCCAATGTGGGCCGCACGTCATCTACAAACCAACCATAGTTTTCGTCCGCCGTGCCTTCACCGGCATTGATGGGGCAACCCAAATCAATCCAGCGGGCCAATGTAATTTTCTGGTCTGCGGTGAGCGCGGCCATACCACCGGCGGGATGCGCGGCGCTCGGCACAAAGTCTATATCCGCATCATTCAGGTTGGCACCGGGTGGCAGAGTGTTGGCGTTGCCCGGCACACTCTCAGTCGGATGATCCGCGTTCGTCCAACCATCTAGCCGTTCGCCAAAAATTTGCCACATCAGCAAACTGCGGCGGCTTTGGAATAACCGCACGTAGCGGCTGGCGTTGGTCTGCCGCCACACCGGGTCATTGCCCAACTTCACTAATGGTTGGTAGCCCCAGTTGGCTTGCGTATCGCGGCACAGGCGCATGTAATCACCGGGCGCGTTTAGGTAGGTGAAATCTCCAATATCGTAAGAAGCGTAATCATCCAATTGGAGATTGCCCGGCGCGTTACTACCAGTGTGGCAATTAACGCAGGTGGTCTGCAAAATAGGCCGCACATCTTGATAAAACTCTACATTCACCACTGGCTGATTGATGATTTCTAGAATTGGGTCACCGCTGGCGTTGTGAGATATGAGCGGCGTAACTTGGCTCAAATCAAACACCTGATAGCCGGGTTGCGCGGCGGCGGTTTGTTCAAAATCTAGCGGCTGTTGGCTGTGGGCGTGGCATCCGCCGCAATCGTAGCGGGCCTCGCCGGGCCGCACTTGGTG
>JAEURM010000268.1 GCA_016789245.1 Anaerolineales bacterium | reverse complement strand
GACCGCGACCATTACATGGCCGACGACGAATTCGCGCCGATGCCGACGCGTGAGCTTGTCGCGCGCGACTATCTCGATCAGCGCGCGCAGAGCATCAATCTCGCCGGCGCCCCGCCCGTGCGCGTGCTCTAAAGATTCCAGCACCAACACGCCCGCGCCCTCACTCAGCACAAAGCCATCGCGCTCGCCATCAAACGGGCGGCTGGCGGCGGCGGGTTCAGCGTTGCGGCGCGAGAGCGCGTTCATCTGATCAAAGCCGCCAATGCCCAACGGCGTAACAGCGGCCTCGGTGCCGCCCGCCAACATCACCTCGGCATCACCGCGCCTAATCATTTCAAAAGCTTCACCAATAGAATTAGCACCAGTGGAACAAGCCGAGGCCACGCCAAAATTTGGGCCGCGCGCCCCAGTGGCAATGCTCACCTGCACGGAGGCACTATCCACCGTAATCATCGGTATCAGCAACGGGCTGAGGCGCGTAGGACCAGCTTCATCCATCACTTTTTGTTGCGCCGTGTACGTCCAAATGCCGGCCGCGCCGGTTCCAATTAACACGCCCACATCATCCGCGTTAGTTTCATCAATTGAGAGTTGCGCGTGGCGCACCGCTTCTTGCGTGGCGGCCAAAGCAAACTGCGCGTTTCGGTCAGCGCGGCGCGCTTCTTTGGCGCTCATATAATTTTGCGCGTCAAAGCCCCACGCCTCGCCCGCAATCTTCACGCGGAATTTTTCCGTATCAAACAACGTAATGGGCCGGATGCCAGAGCGGCCCGCCTTCACATTCGCCCACGCCGTGGGCACATCCAAACCCACCGGGCTGATTAAGCCGAAACCCGTAATTACAACGCGGCGCGGGTTCCCCTCTCCCAGCGGGAGAGGGGCTAGGGGTGAGGGAGAGCTCATGAATTATTTTTCATTCGCACCACGGCATCCGTCATGCGGGCCACGCGGCTAATGGCGGCCACATCATGCACGCGCACCATATCCGCGCCCTGCTGAATGCACAACGCCACCACCGCCGCCGTACCTTCTACGCGTTGGTCTGGCGGCAAATCTAAGGTGTAGCCAATAAAAGATTTGCGGGAGGGGCCGGAGAGCAACGGAAAACCCAGCGAGCGAAATTCACCAAAGCGGCGCACTATTTCCAAATTCTGCTCCACCGTTTTGCCAAAGCCAATGCCCGGGTCAAGCATAATTCGGTTACGCGCCACGCCCGCGCTCAGCGCCAGCTCCACAGATTCCATCAACTCGCGCTTAATATCTTCTAGTAAATTTTCATACGCCACGCCCACATAGCGTCCACCCAGCCGCGCTTCTTGCATGGCGTCTTTTGGCTTACTGCGGTTGTGCATCAAAATCAGCCACGCGCCGCTTTCCGCCGCCACGCGCGCCAACTCTGGCTCCATGCGCAAGCCCCACACATCATTGATGATAGCGGCGCCCGCCTCCACGGCTTGCCGCGCTACTTCTGCTTTGTATGTATCTACTGAAATGGGAACGGAAACTTGCTGATGCAAGGCGCGGATGACGGGAACCACGCGGCGCAATTCTTCGGCTAGGCTCGTGGGCGCACTGCCGGGCCGCGTGCTTTCACCGCCCACATCCAACACATGCGCCCCGGCGGCCACTTGCGCCACGCCCTGCTCCACCGCGCGCGCCACCCAGTCATCATCCGTCACCAACCCATCGCCCGAAAAAGAATCCGACGTGACGTTGACGATGCCCATCACGTAAGTTTGCTGGCCCCATTCAAAGGAAGGTGTTGAGGAGTTAGACATGGATTTCCACGAAACACACTAAGAATACACGAAGCCACACGAAGAGTCTTGGTGTGGCTTCGTGTTAACTTCGTGGGCCTTCGTGGAGAATTTCTTGCGCGGGCCAAATCACGGAGGATGTATCACCCAGCGCGGCACATAGGTCTGCCATAGTTTGGCCCAACAGAGGGTGAGGCAAATCTGGCGCAATTTCGGCTAGCGGCACCAGCACAAACGCTCGCTCATGTAAGCGCGGATGCGGCAAGGTGAGTTCCGGCGTTTCTAGCACCAAGTTTTCGTAGAAGAGCATGTCCAAATCAATCAGGCGTGGGCCAAAGCGTTCGCCGGTCACGCGGCCCAGTTGGTGTTCTAGTTTTTTTAATAGATGCAGAACGGCCAGCGGCTTCAGGCTTGTTTCGGCACGGAGAACTAGGTTATAAAAACGCGGCTGGTTTACAACATACGCCGGTTCAGTTTCATAGATGGAGGAAATAGCGCGGAGTGCAAAATCCGGCGCAAGGGCGTGTAGGGCGCGGCGCAAATTTTCTAGGCGCTGGCCAAGGTTGGTGCCGAGGGCTAAGTAGACGGTGGGCATTCTTTTCCACAAAGCACACTAAGAATACATGAAGGCCCACGAAGAATCTTAGTGGGCCTTTGTGTTCTTCGTGTTACAAATCCTTCCGGTAAAACGCGCACTGGCCGAAGGATTCTTCCACTTCCACCTCCAACACGCGCAG
>JAEURM010000267.1 GCA_016789245.1 Anaerolineales bacterium | reverse complement strand
CGCCGCCACCACCGCTCGCGCCAAATCCGCAATGCCCGCGCCGCCTTTGGCCCAATGCTGGCACTTGCAAGCACTTTCCGCACCAGCCTTAATCGCTTCTTCGCGGATGAGGTTGATTTCGGCTTCGGTATCCGTGGAGAAGCTGTTCACCGCCACCACCACCGGAATACCAAACTTACGCGCGTTGCTGATGTGCCGCAGTAAATTTGGCAAACCAGCGCGCAAAAGTTCCAAGTTCTCGTCGGTGTAGGCTTTATCTAACGGCTTACCAGGCGTTACTTTTGGCCCGCCGCCGTGCATCTTCAGCGCGCGCACGGTGGCCACCAGCACCACACAATCCGGCTTCAGGCCAGAGTAGCGGCACTTAATGTTCATAAACTTTTCCATGCCAATATCCGCGCCAAAGCCCGATTCAGTCACTACGTAACCCTCTTTGCCCACCAACTTGAGCGCAATCTGATCCGCCAGAATGGAGGATTGGCCGTGCGCAATATTGGCAAACGGCCCAGCGTGCACAAACGCCGGTGTGCCTTCCAACGTCTGCATCAAGTTTGGCTGAATGGCATCCTTCATCAGCACCGTAATTGCGCCCGCCACACCCAAATCTTCCGCTGTCAACGGCTCGCCGCTCTTACTGGTGGCAAAAATCATCCGGCCAAAGCGCTCACGCATATCTGTTAGCGAAGTCGTCATCGCCAGAATCGCCATGATTTCGCTCGCCACTGTAATATCGTAGCCAGTGGTGCGCGTAAACCCTTTTTCTTCCGGCCCTTGCCCAATCGTAATTTGGCGCAACATCCGGTCATTAATATCTACTACGCGGTTCCATTGCAACGTGCTCGGGTCAATATCCAAACGGAACAGCTTGCGCTTTTCTTCCGGCGTCAGCGCATCCGGGTCAGTGGCCGTAATGCCCAGCTTCTTCATCCGGCGGATATGGCTTTCCGCAAAGTGGCGTTGGCCTTTTTTATCTTTGGGGCAAAACGCGTTCTTAAGCTTTTCATCGTCCGGTTGCTCATGCTCATGGAACATGCGCGCATCAATTGCGGCGGCCATCAAGTTGTGCGCGGCCGTAATGGCGTGAATGTCACCCGTCAAGTGCAGGTTGAATTCTTCCATGGGGATGATTTGCGAATAACCGCCGCCCGCCGCCCCACCTTTGATACCAAATGTTGGCCCCATGCTAGGCTGGCGGATGCAGGTGAATACGCGCTTGCCGAGATGTGCGCCCAAGGCTTGCGAAAGGCCAACCGTGGTGGTGGTTTTTCCTTCGCCCAGCGGCGTGGGCGTAATGGCCGTCACGTCAATATATTTGCCGTTGGGCTTTTTGGCCAGCCGCTCCAAAACTTCCAGCCTCACTTTGGCCTTGTAATCACCATAGGCAATTAATTCACTCGGCTTCAGGCCAGCTTCTGCCGCCACTTGCGTGATGTGCTTCAGCTTGGCCGCCTGCGCAATTTCAATATCCGAAGGCACAGCGGCCAGCAGTTTTAACTTAGTGGGTTTAAAGCTTGGGGCCGCCGGTTTCTTGGCCGCCACTTTTTTCTTCTTGGCTACCGGCTTAGATTTGGCTTTAGTTGTTTTTTTAGTAGGCATAGTAAGTCTCCAAATGGAAGTGTCGCGTGTCAAAGTAACGCGTGCCAGTCTCATTGAAAGGCATGGGCCACTCTGGCATCAATTTTAGGATTGGCTTTTACGCGCGGCGCGGCGGGCTTCGCGGGCGGCGCGCTCAGCGGAAACATCGCGCCCATCACCCACGGCGTTGCTGGCCGGAGCGGCACTGGCGGCTGGGCTAGCCGCTTTAGCTTCGGGTTGTGGCAGTGAACGCACATACTTCAACCACTCGCCGCAGTTTTCATCATGGCCCATCATCACATCCGCCGCCATGATGGCTTGCTTAATTTCATGCTCTAAAGGATTGGTGATGGCGCACGTCATCCCAGCCGCAATGGCCATAGATAGGAAAATGCCGTTGAGGGCGGGGCGACCCGGCAAACCAAAGCTGATGTTGCTTGCGCCACAGCACGTATTCACGCCCAACTCTTCGCGGCACCGGCGCACAAGGGTAAAGAGTGCTTGCCCAGCATAGCGCACAGCCCCAATCGGCATCGCCAGCGGGTCAATCAGCACGTCTTCGCGCGGAATGCCGTAACTCTCGGCCCGCTCCACAATTCGTTTGGCTACGGCAAAGCGCACGTGCGGGTCTTCGCTGATGCCCGTTTCATCATTGGAAATGCCAATGACGGCGCACTTGTATTTAGCCACCAGCGGCAAAACCACTTCTAGCCGCTCTTCTTCACCCGTTACGGAATTGAGCAAAGGCTTGCCTTGATAGGCCGCAAGGCCAGACTCCAGCGCCTTCACAATCGAAGAGTCAATACACAGGGGCACCTCCGTCACCGATTGCACAATGCGAATGGCTTCCGCCAGAATGCCCGGCTCATCCGCCAATGGGATGCCAGCGTTCACATCCAACATTTGTGCGCCAGCTTGCACTTGGGCC
>JAEURM010000266.1 GCA_016789245.1 Anaerolineales bacterium | reverse complement strand
ACGCAGAGAACAAAGATTGTGCGGAGTTACATGCTTCAGCATCGAATTACACGAATTCGAAGAATTATTCTTTTCGTGAAATTCGATGCGCCATTTACTGGTGTGGGTAACGGAAACACTCCACTGTATGATCATTCACCATGCCCACCGCCTGCATGAAAGCGTAACAAATAGTGGAGACCACAAACGTAAAGCCGCGCTTCTTCAAAGCTTTGCTCAGCGCATCAGATTCAGCCGTTTTGGCCGGAACTTCTTTGAGCGAACGCCACGCATTCAGTTTTGGCTTTCCGCCCACAAACTGCCAAAGGTATTGATCAAACGTGCCGAATTCTTTTTGCACCGCGAGGAAGGCTTGGGCATTTTTTACCGTGCCGTAAATCTTCAGGCGGTTACGCACAATGCCCGGGTTTTGCATCAATTTTTCTAGTTTGGCTTCAGAGTAGCGCACAATTTTGGCCGCATCAAAGTTATCAAACGCCGCGCGGTAATTCTCGCGCTTGCGCAAAATTGTTATCCAGCTCAAGCCAGCTTGCGCGCCTTCTAAGCACAACATTTCAAATAATTTTCGGTCATCATGCACCGGGCGGCCCCATTCGTCATCGTGGTAAGCCACGTAATCCGGGTCAGTGCCGCACCATTCACAGCGAGTTTTAGTCATGATAAATCCTAGAGTTTTGAAAACGGATGAAACGGATAATGAAGGTTGATGGAACGGATGTTGAATTATCCGCTAAATCCGTAACTATCCGTTTAATCCATTTTTAGCTTGAGCCAATCTTCCGGCGAGAGCCAAGCGGCCTGAAAGCGCGTGACAGTTCCCGCGCACACAGCTACAAAATCGCCACGGCCCATCAGCCGCTCGGCGTGGGTGCCTGGCAAGCCAGCGGCCACGCGGGCATCCTCCGCGCTACTCACCCGCCCCACCAAGCGCGTGGGGAAATTGGCTTTGAGGAGTGTGCCCACCACGCCCGCCGCCGGTTTTTGTACGCCAGCCACCAAGTGCAGGCCCGCTTCTCGGCCACGTTGCGCTAACCGCGTGAGGGCGTTCTCCGCCCGCTGGCCGCCCAACATCAGCAATTCTGCCAACTCATCAATGGCTATCACCACGCGCGGCAAAGCAATATTTTGGCGGTCACGCTTCTGCAATTCTTCTAGCAAAAGTTCAAGGCAGTCCACCGCTTCACTCACATCGGTGATGAGGGGCGTGAGGCAGTGCGGCAAGTGGGCCAGCGGCGCTAGACCGCGCGTTTTGGGATCAATCAGCACCATTTGCAGTTGTGATTGCTTGTGCGTGAGCGCCAGTGAAGCCAGCAGTGCGCGCATGAGTTCCGTTTTGCCAGAGCCGGTACAGCCAGCAATGAGCACGTGCGCCACGCTGGATGAAGCGAGCCGCAAAAGCAGAGGGCGGCCATCATCCGCCAAGCCGAGTGTGGCTGTGAACGGCGGCGCATCTGGCACACTGCGTATTAAACGGAGCAAGCGCACTGGCTTGAAATCCGCGCGCGGCACTTCTAACGCCAACGTTTCACCTTCACGCGTCACACGCACATCTGGCGCGCCGAGGGCTAGCGCCAACTCTTCACTCAGGCGGCGTAGTTGGGTAAGTTTGCCGCCCAACGCCAGCGAAAGATTGAAGCGCACCATACGCGGTGTAACGGTTCCGCCCTGCACCTGCGCAGGCAAGCGGTGCGCGGCCAATACGCGCTCAATGTGGTTGGATTGAAACTCCAGAGAATCTTGAGTGATGGTGCTTGCCATGTGGGCCTCAGTGAGATGAACGGGCGAAACCGAGCGCGGCAAGCAGAGTAAAGAAAAGGTGGTAAAGGAACGCGCGGTACAAACTGTTTATATCAAAACATTTGTTCTATTTCAATAGCGAGTTTTGTTTGATGGTTTTAGACGCTAGGGCGCAAAGGCGCAGAGCCGCAATGGCAACTTAGCGCCCTTGCGTCTTGGCGTTAAAATGACTGTAGAAACCAGAGAGCAAAGCATCTTATAAAGGTAAAATCACCCTCAAAACCCACCCACCCCAAAATCCACATGACCCAAAACTACGGCTTATTCATCAACAACCAAGAAGTACCCGCCACTTCTGGCGAGACGTTTGCCAGTTATGCACCGGCCACTGGTGCGGTGGTGGGCTATGCGGCCCGCGCCCGCACCGATGACGTGGAGCAGGCCGTGCACGCCGCGCGGCACGCCTTCTCTGGCTGGGCTGGCTTACCACCCGCCGAGCGGGAGCGCATCATGCTGAAGTGCGCGGATGCGATTGAATCTAAGCGCGAGCATTTGATGAACGTGCTGATTGATGAAAGCGGCTCAACGCTGGTGAAGGCGCGGTATGAAGCGATGTACACCGCCAATCTATTTCGCGCGGCGGCGGGTGAGGCGCGGCGTTTGTATGGTGATACATTCCCCAACGATAAACCGCATCGCATGAGCCTCGTCACACGTGAGCCACTCGGCGTGGTGCTCGTCATCTCGCCCTTCAATGCGCCGCTGGTACTCCTCACCAAAATGATTGTGTTTGC
>JAEURM010000265.1 GCA_016789245.1 Anaerolineales bacterium | reverse complement strand
GGCCTGGCAGGCCAGGAAGTAGCCGTCCTTCAGCTGCTGGTTGGTCAGTGGCGACAGCGCCAGGTCGACCATCGGGCTCACCTTGCCGCGCACCAGCCGCGTCTTGCATGCGCCGCAGAAATTTTTCCATCTCCGCCTGAGAAACGCCCGGATAAGCCTCGGCGGCCCAACCAGCGTAACGGTCTGCGGGCGGTGGTAAGGGCGTGGGCGCGGCTGTGGGCAACGGCGTGGGCGTAACTGTAGCCGAGGGCGTTGATGTTGAAATGCGCGGCGGTGGCGGTGTGGAGGTAACCAGCGCGGGCGTGGCGGTGGTGCAGGCGGTGAGGGCTAACGCCAGCCAAAAGTGAACGGATTTAGGCATCGGCTACTTAGTGCAACTCAGCAATAAGAATTTCAAATGGGGCTAATGGCAAAGCGGCAAGATTAAGCGACTGGCTGGTGCGGGGCGCGTTGGAGAAAATCAGGCGCGCTAGTTCCGGCCCAAAGTCAAAGCTGATGGTTTGCGCTTCATCTGAAAAGTTCAACACCACTAAGCAAATTTGCCCAGAGTCAGCGTCATGCCGCGTAAAGGCCAAATGATGCTCACTCTGTAAGTGCAGGGCGTGATAATCCCCAGCCACCAGCGCGGGCACAGTTGGGCGCAGGTGGAGCAAGCGGCGATAGAAGTTGAGCAGTGACTCTGGCTCGGCCTCCTGAGCGGCCACGTTGACGCCAGCGGCATAGTTTTGATTCACCGGCAACCACGGGGCCGCCTCCGGCGGACAAAAACTGGCGTTTGGCGCACTGCTCCACTGAAACGGGCTTCGGCAACGGTCACGCGTGGTGGCTTGCACGGCGCGCAGAGCTTCCTCGGGCGGCACCCCCAGCTTGTTCACCAACTGGTGATATTTATTAATCGCCGCTGTATCCCGCAACTGATCGGCGGTCATTAGCATTAGATTGGTCATCCCAATTTCTTCGCCGTTGTATAAAAACGGCGTGCCCTTAAGCGTCAACATCAACGCCAAGTGCAAGCGGGCCAAGGCCACGTTGTGAACGCCATCCCCGTAACGGTCCCATAGCCGCGCTGAATCATGGTTGCCCAAGGTATTGCACGGCCAAGCGCCTGGCGGCAGTTCGGCCAAGCGCACGGCCTGATTGGCGCGAATGTTGACAGGGCGCAGTGGCTCAAACCGCATGAGGGGGAAGTTGAACACCAAGTGCAGTTCATTGTTGGCTGGGCCATGAAAGGCCACATCTTCATCTTCACCCACCAGCACGCGTTCACCCGGATACTCATCCACGAGGGCGCGTAATTCTTGCATTAACTCATGCAAGCCCGGCTGTTGGCTTTGGAATTGCAACAACTGTTGCCACTCCGTATGGCTTAATCCATCGCCTTCAAAAATCGCATCGGCTGAGCGGTTCAGGGTGTGATTGGGCAGTTCTGGATGTTCATAGATGGTGCCCACCGCATCTAAGCGAAAGCCATCCACGCCCAAATCCAGCCAAAAGCGCGCCGCCGCCCACATGGCCTGCTTCACTTCTGAGTTGCGCCAATTAAGATCTGGCTGTTCTTTGAGGAAGGCGTGATAGTAATACTGGCCGGTGCCCACATCCAACTCCCACGCTGAGCCGCCAAACAGGGAGGCCCAGTTGTTTGGCGGGCCAGCGTCTTTCCCATCGTGCCAAACATACCAATCCCGTTTAGGATGCTGGCGGCTGGAGCGTGACTCAATAAACCATGGGTGTTGGTCAGAAGTGTGGTTGAGCACCAAATCTAAGATGACGCGGATATCGCGGGCGTGGGCGGCGCGCAAAAAAGCGGTGAAATCGGCCAGCGTGCCGTACTCCGAGCCAACGGCGGTGTAATCGGAAATATCGTAGCCACAATCCAGAAATGGCGAGGGGTAATGTGGGGAAAGCCAAATAGCATTGATGCCGAGACTCTGTAAATAGTCTAACTTGGCCGTCATCCCCGGAAAGTCACCGATGCCGTCCCCATTGCCATCGGCAAAACTGCGCGGATAAATCTGATAGAAAATAGCTGTCTGCCACCATTTGAGATTATTCATTACGCCTCTTGGGGAATCTTAGCTCACCGTCACCGCCACCGGCTTATCCGCCCGGAGAGACATACAGACCACGCCCTGCACCACACCTTCTTTGGGCGGAATTTCTGCCGCTTTGAAGCGAATAAGTTTGCCGGTGCGTGAAAGAATAAACACATCCCCTTCCGGTTTGATGGTGCAGGCCGCCACCAGCTCATCCGTTTTTAGCGTTTGTTTGCCGCCCGCGCCCGGCGCTTTGTTAGCGCCAAAGCCGCTCATCAGCCGGATGGTGCCTTTGCCATCCGCGCTCAGCAAGAACACGCCACTTTCTTCTTGCACGCCGCACACACCCACCACTGCATCCCCACTTTCCAAACGGATGCCCACCCCACCCTGCGGGTTCACCGTTTTAGCCGGAAAGCGCACGCCAATGCCCTGCCGGGTGGCAATGAAAAAATCGCCGTACGTGCCCGTCCAATCGGCGGCCACTGGCTCACCATATTCTTCCACTTTGAAAACGCTC
>JAEURM010000264.1 GCA_016789245.1 Anaerolineales bacterium | reverse complement strand
TGAGTTGATTTATAGCAGTTTCTGGCGGCTTTGATTAAGCATTTCTCACTTCCCCGCTAATACTTTGCCAACACTTTCCAGCGTACAATCGCCCAATGACTCGCATTCTGGTGGCCTCGCCCTTTCCTTTGATGCGGGCCGGCATCCGTGCCCTGCTGGAGGAGCGCGCCCCGCGTGAAATCCTCGTGGCCGGTGAAGCCGATTCTATAGAAGCCATTGTGGAATGGCTCCGCACCGTGCGCCCGCAAGCCCTTTTGTATGATTTAGCCCTAGAAACTGATGATGAGCTGGCCGGGCTGTGGCGCTTGCGGCGAGAAGCGCCCGGCGTGCCCGTGCTGGCCTTGGCAGACCCCAACCAAAATAGCCGGATGCTGGCCGCCCTGCAAGCTGGGGCGCGTGGCTGTTTGCCCAAAACCGTTACCGCCGCTGAATTAACTGAAGCTCTGCAAGATGTGGCCGCTGGCGATGTGGTGGTGCCGCCCACCGCCACCGCCGCTTTATTGGATCAACTGCGCGGCGAGGGCGTGCCCATCAACCTTTCGCCACGGGAGGCGGACGTTTTGCGCGGCGTGGCGGCGGGCCAAACCAATAAAGCCATCGCCGTTAAACTGGGCATTAGCGAACATACGGTGAAATTTCATTTGGGCGGAGCGATGACCAAACTCGGCGCCGCCTCCCGCGCAGAAGCTGTGGCCAGCGCCATCCGCCGCGGCCTGATCTCCGTTTGAAGAGCTGGCCTTTGGGTCCCCGCTTACTCCCCAACTAGCTAGTGCCCCGTTCACCAGATGGGTGAGGGACGATTACGCACTTCCTGTTATTCTGATTTTGGCCGTAGGGGCGAATGCTCCGCACCTACCAAAACAACCCATTGAGACTTCGGAAGTGCGCTTTCAGCGCGCATTCCTTTTAGCCGCCCAAGCGCACTTCCGAAGTCTGAAACAAGGAGTAACTGAATGAACCTGCAAGATTTTTCTGATGCTTTGGCCGCCGCCGTTGAAGCGGCTGGCAAATCCACCGTCACCGTAGATGCGCGCGGGCGTTTGCCGGCCACCGGCGTGGTGTGGAGCGCCGATGGCGAAATCATCACCGCTGACCATGTAGTGCAAAGAGACGAAAACATCAACGTCAGCCTGCCGGACGGCACCACGCACACCGCCAAGTTGCTGGGCCGTGACCCGTCTAGTGATTTAGCTTTGCTCAAGATTGACGCTTCTGGCTTAACTGTGCCCACGTGGGCCGAAGCTAAAGTGGGCAACTTGGTGCTGGCTCTTGGCCGCGCCGATGATTTGCAAGCCGCGTTGAGCAACGTGGTGAGTCTTGGCGGCCCGGTGAAGGGCGGCTTCCGTCACTTAGAAGCATACATTCAAACTGATGTCACCATGTTCCCGGGCTTCTCCGGCGGGCCATTGGTGGATGCCAGCGGGCGTGTGGTGGGCATTAACAGCAGTGCTTTGGCGCGTGGCGCTAGCGTGGCCGTGCCGGTGGCCAACGTGCGCAAAGTGGCCGAGGCCTTGCGCCAGCATGGCCGCATTAAGCGTGGCTACTTAGGCGTGAGCACCCAGCCCGTGCCGCTGGCCGAAGCCGCGGCCGCACAGGCCGGGCAAAACTCTGGCCTGATGGTGATTGGCGTGGAGAAAAATAGCCCAGCGGAGCAGGGTGGCCTGCTTCAGGGAGATGTGCTGATTGGCTTGGGCGGTGAGCGGTTGACGAACGTGGAAAACCTGCACTTGGCCTTGGCACCCAGCACGGTGGGCCAGCCCATAGCCGTGCGGCTGGTGCGCGGCGGGCAGGTAGTGGAGTTGAAGGTAACGGTGGGTGAGCGAGAATAGGCTGAGAATTGGAGAATTACGGTTTCTCCTCGGCTCCCTTTCCCCAGAACAAAAAAGACCTCCTTGCAAAGAGCAGGAGGTCTTTTTGTTTTGGGCCGAATAGGGTTAGTTCGTGGTTTCGGGCGCAGGGGCGGCGGCTTCTTTCTTCTTGCCACCCAAGAACTTCATCATGGTTGTGCCGCATACATCGCACTTACCTTTGAGGGCGTTCTTACCGTTCTTCACAGTGGTCACTTCGGCGTTTACCATTTTGCGCGTGCCCTTGCACTTCACACAGTAGGCTTCGGCTTCCGCCGGCACGGTCACGGCGGGGGAGGTTGGGGTATCCATAGTTCAGGCTCCTTTGATGAGTAAGCCGGGGAAACACCCGGCCAGCAAGGAAAATGCTACCAGCGGGACGCAAAGCGGGCAAGGTGACAATAAATTTTAGATTATAAGTTCTAATTTGTGCCATTTTCTTGACTTGCATCATGGGTTTGTGCTATACCACCGCCACCCTTCCTAACCAACCAAACTTTAGTTCGGGGTGGATGATTGGAAAAGCACCCTAAGCGAAGTAACGTTTGCCTTGGCAGGCTCAACACCGGCCCTTGGATTGCACCCAGCCCACAGTGGCGGGGCCTGTTTTTTGAGACTGGCTCTGATGTAAGAAGAAAGCCGCGTAATCAAAGGGCGCGGCGAGTTGAACAGTTTATGCTGAAAGAACGCGTTTCTGACGATATCTACGTCTTCACCAGTGAGCGTTACGCTC
>JAEURM010000263.1 GCA_016789245.1 Anaerolineales bacterium | reverse complement strand
CGAAGGGATCACCCTACCGTCCGGTCGCATGCAACTGCTTCCGGAACGCCTCGGCCAGATCGCCGTTCTCGCGCGCTTCCACCGCCCGTCGCACCTGCTGCACCGTGTCGTCGTGATACAGATTCGGAGCCAGCGCCTCCACGGCTTCCAAATCCATCTGCGTTACTGGCAGTTCTTTGCCCGCTTGAAAGGTGGGCACGCGGGCAGTGAGCGGGCCGGGCGTAATGACCACACCGCCCGGATGCACGGAAAGATGGTCTGGGTGTTCCAGCAAACTGGCGGCGTGCGAGAACATCAGCGCGTGTTGCGGAAAGCGTTGCATCAATTCCGCAAAGGCATCCGTATCCCGCGCTTGTAAGTGCGGTGGCCCCCAACGGTCTGGTAACCACTCGGCTAGTTTGGTGATTTCAGCGGGGGCTAGGCCAAACGCTTTGCCCGTTTCCCGCAAGGCGGAGCGTTCACGGAAGCGGTTGATGGTGCCCACCATCGCCACGCGCTCATGGCCGTAGGTATCAAACACAAAACGGATGACGTGTTCACGGCGACGCGAACACAAATCGGTATCAATATCTGGCGGTGTGGAGCGCGCCGGGTTGAGGAAGCGCTCAAAGTACAAGTTGTGATAAATCGGGTCTGGTGTGGTGATGCCGAGGCAGTGTGCCACCAGTGAAGATGACGCCGAACCGCGCGAGGCAGTGGGCACGCCGCTCTGCCGCGCGAACTCCAAAATCTCTTGCATGATGAGAAACAGCGGGGCATAACCACGCGCCTCTATCACTTGCAACTCTTTTTCTAAACGCGCGCCCACCTCATCCGCCACACTGCCATACAAACGCGCCGCGCCCGCATACGCCTTCTCATGCATGTCTTTTTGCGCGGTTTGCCCATGGGTTAGATTCACTTGTGGGTAATAGTGCTGGCCTAGCGGCAGTTCTAGTTGGCAACGCTCAGCAATTTCCAGCGTGGCGGTGATGGCTTGCGGCACGGCGGCGAAGCGAGCCTGAAATTCCGCGGGTGAGAGGAAGTGTGCGCGGCGGTGAACGGCATCACCGGCTGTTAACGTTTCGCGCGGCTCGTTCAGCCGGATGGCCGTGAGGGTGAGCTGGAGCGCTTCCTCTTCCGGCGCTAAGTAAAACATGGGAGGCGCGGCTACCAACGGCACATTGTGAGCGCGGGCCATTTGCAAGCGTCCAGCTTCATCTGAGAAGCGCAAGCCAAGATACAGCCGCTGAGGGAAGAGCGTAAGCAAGTGCGTGAGAGCGGCGTCATCATCACTATCCACAATGCACAGTAAGCCATCTGCATTTGCTTCCATTGTGGCCCACGGCACAGCGCGGGCCAACGGGCCTTCGGCGTGCAGTTGGCTGACGAGGGCACATAAACTGGCCCAGCCGTTTTGGTTCAGCGCCAGCACGGTTACGTTGGCGGCGGAACTTTCCAGCCGAACTTCCACATCCAAACCGAGCAAAGGCTTCACGCCCGCTTCACGGCAGGCAGTGTAAAACTCCACCGCGCCCGTCAGCCATCTATCTGTGAGGGCAAGGGCAGGCAAGCCGTGAGCGCGCGCGGCGTTGGCCCACTCCTGCGGGGAAGGCAGGCCTTCTAGAAATGAATAGTAGGAGTGTGTATTGAGGGGAGCAAAAACCATAAACAGAACTATTGTACTAGAGAGCCGCCAAAACGTTTGAGCCGGTGTGGTTTAATTGCCCGTATCACCCAAATTTTTGCAATGTGGTTCACCCCCATCGCCGCGCATCGGTTAGATTCTGTGCGCCACTTGCCTCACGCATATGACTCAAGCCACCGCCACCTCCGAAGAAAAACTTGATTTCAAGAAAATCTTGCCGATTTTTGTCATCGTACTGATTGACTTGCTCGGCCTGACCATCATCATCCCGCTCATGCCACTGTATGCCACCTCCTTTGGCGCGGATGCGCTGACGATTGGCTTGCTGGGCTCGGCGTATCCGCTGATGCAATTTATCGGCGCGCCACTGCTGGGCCGCCTCTCGGATAGATATGGCCGCAAGCCGGTGTTGGTGGTGAGCCAAATTGGCACGCTGATTGGCTTCGTGGTGTTGGGCTTTGCCAACACGCTGTGGGCGCTCTTCCTCGCCCGCATCATTGATGGTTTATCCGGCGCAAATATCTCCACCGCGCAGGCCGCCATTACAGATAGCACCACGGAGAAAACGCGCACGCAAGGGTTGGGCTTGCTGGGCGCGGCGTTTGGCTTGGGCTTCATCATTGGGCCAATCATTGCGGTGATTGCGCTGGCGGTGAGCAACAACAATTACGCTGTGCCCGCGTTTGTGGCGGCGGGCTTCTCGCTGATTTCTATTTTGCTCACTTGGTTCTGGTTGCCAGAAACTTTGCCCACCGAGCGGCGCGGCGCCACGCTTAACCGCAAACCGGCGTTCTCATTCGGCGCGCTTTTTCAAGCCTTGGCGCACCCGCAAGTGGGCTTACTGCTCATCCTCATCTTTGCTCAGCAAATTGCCTTTGGCGGTTATGAGCAATTGTTCTCGCTCTTCACCCTCAACCGCTTAGGGCTGAACGCTTCGGGCAATGGCGTGATTTTTG
>JAEURM010000262.1 GCA_016789245.1 Anaerolineales bacterium | reverse complement strand
TCATCCGGCGTTAGGCCAACTCAGGTAAAATCACGCTTCATGTTGCGCCTGAAATGGTTTCCGTTCCGCGCCGCTTTGGCGCTTGGGTTGGCGGGGCTGGTGGCGTGCGCGCCGGCCAGTTCCATCACTGGCCCTATTTATCTGGATGAAATCCTTAATGAAGTGCGGGTTTCCAATGCGGATGGAACCCTAGGGCCGGCCAGACCCGGCGCACCGTTAGGCGTTGGCGCTAAGATTGCCAGCGGCGGTAACTCTCTGGCCAAACTCAATTTTGAAGGTGGGCTCGCCATTCGGCTGAGTTCCAACACCACCTTGGCCCTTGAAGACGCTGGCCCATATGAAACTGCCCGGTTGCGGCTGGAGGGTGGGCGGGTGCGGTTGAGCTTGTTTGGCCGATGGTTTGGCATTAATACCGCCATGGGTTTAGTGCGCACCAACGGCTTTGCGGAGGTGCTGTACCTCATTGGCCCCACTTCCGCCGTAGCGGATGATGCCGTACTCATCCGCTGTTATTCTGGCCCATGCAGTTTTGAAGCCAACGGCCTAAACCTACAAGCGCAAAACTTAGAGCAAGTCACCATTCAAGATTTTGGCGCTAGCGTCACACATGAGCAACTCACAGCTTTAGATTTGCGCCAGTTCACGGCGGATAACCCCGGCAGTGCGCTAGCCATTGCCTCCGCCACCGCCGCACCAGCGTTAACCGTGGCCGCCGCCACTGCCTCTAGCACGCCCACCGTTACTGCCACTTCCACCCCGGTACCCACGCTCGGTTTTGGCGTGGCCCCTACCGCCACCCGCCTTACACCTACATTTACTATTACGGCCCGCCCACCCACCGTAGCCGCTTCCACACCAACGCCCACTGCGCCCTTCATTATTGCGCCCACCAGCACTTCTGTTAGCGGGGGTGGTGGCGGCGGCGGAGGTGGCGGTGGGAATAACCCCACCAATCCGCCACCGCCAGCCACCAACACGCAACGGCCACAACCTACTAACACTTCGCCACCACCCACTAACACTTCGGTGCCGCCCACCAACACAGTGGAACCAACGGCTACGGAAGCGCCCACCAAAACGCCCGTACCGAGCGATACGCCGGAAGCACCTACCGATACTCCGCCGCCCACACCCTAACATCCATCAACCGCACAGGCCCTAAAACCGGTGCGGTTGCTTAATCACGATAGAATTTTGGGCATTGGAGTCATCATGCCCGCTCTCATTCGTTTAGAAAAACTCACCAAAGATTTTGCGGAGGGTGGCCAAACGCGCCGCATCCTAGAAAATTGTGACTTTGCATTTACCGAGGGTGCCTTCACCGCCATCCGGGGCCGCAGTGGCAGTGGCAAAAGCACGCTATTGAATTTGATGGCGTGTATTGATACGCCCACCAGCGGTGAAATTTGGATTGACGAAACTTGTGTGACGCGGCTCACCGCCCGCGAGCGAACGCTTTTTCGGCGTGACCAATTGGGTTTTGTCTTTCAGTTTTTCAACCTCATCCCCACCCTTACCGTGTTGGAAAACATCTTACTGCCCGCTGAACTGGCCAACCGCGCTCACAGTGGTGCGCGTCAGCACGCACTGGAATTGTTGGAGCGCGTAGGCTTGGCAGACCGCGCGGCAGTATTCCCCGATAAACTTTCCGGCGGCGAGCAACAGCGCGTGGCCATTGCCCGCGCCCTGCTCCAAAACCCGCGCGTGGTGTTGGCCGATGAACCCACCGGCAATCTAGATGAAAAAACCGGCCTCGCCATCATGCGGTTGTTAGATGAGATGACGCGTCAACAAGGCCGCACCCTCATTATGGTCACTCACTCGCATCAAATCGCCGCTCTGGCGGATACAGTACTGACGATTCAAGAAAAGAAGTTGGTGGAAAGCAATCACCAATAATCAATTCTCTAATTCCTAATGCTCACTTCCTCTCTCTTAAAAACTACCCTCCGAGACGCCATCCGCCGCCCGTGGCAAACCGGCCTGATGATTCTCGGTGTAGCGTTGGGCGTCGCCGTCGTCATCGCCATAGATTTAGCCAACACCAGCGCCAACCGCGCCTTCACCCTCAGCACGGAGGCCATCACCGGCAAAACTACGCACCAAGTTGTGGGCACGTCTAGTTTGGGCGTGCCGTTGGCGCTTTATCAGCAAATGCGCGTAGACTGGGGCTACCGCCTCAGCGCACCGGTAGTAGAAGTCATCGGCCTCGCACCTGAACTGAATAATCAACCGCTCCGAATTTTGGGTGTAGATGCCATCGCCGAAGCCCCCTTCCGCAATTACTTCGGCGGGCAAAGCTCATTTAACGTTGATCTGACTGATTTTTACACTCAGCCAAATGCGGTTCTCATCGGCCCCAGCTTGGCGCAGAATTACCAACTCAATCTTGGGGATACATTTCGCCTGCAGATTAATGACCGGATTGAAACGTTAGCCGTAGTGGGCCTTTTGCAACCAGAAGACGAAGGCCAAGCGCGGGCCTTGGATAACTTGGTGCTGATGGATGTGGGCAATGCCCAAAATTTGTTGGCCCAGATAGAGCGTCTTTCCCGCATTGATTTAATTCTCACGGAAACGGAAGCGCGCGCTTTGGCCG
>JAEURM010000261.1 GCA_016789245.1 Anaerolineales bacterium | reverse complement strand
AGAAAGATAGTTTTGAATGCGCGTTCGGTCAAATTGGGTGGTTTTGCCGGAATTAAAAAGTTGCCAACGGCCTGCTTCGGTGGGGTCACCGGGACTGGTGGATGACAGTCCGCTGGGCACTTGCGTAATCATGTACGGCCACAAGCCGTAAGGGTCTGGCAGAATTTCGGTTCGGCATTCGGGGCCGTTGGGGTCTGGGGTGGGCGTGGGCGCGGGCGGCGGCACATCACACTGAGCATTCCGATAAGTGCGCACCACCGTTACGATAATGTCACTATTAACTTCATTCAGGTCAATTGGGTCAGCGGCGCGTTGCACAATACAGGCAATCTGCGCGTAATAATCACGTGTGGCTTCTTCTACCGCCGGTGTATTAGGGTCATCCCCACAGGTTGTATCAGAAACTAAAAATCCAGAGCCGTTATCAATTAAATCACGCGCGGCCCGGGCCGGGTCATTCTTAAATGGCTCGTTGCCCGGGTCGCCATCCACGCCAAAGCGGGCACCTTCACGAGTGGCTTCCACAACATTGATGTATTGGTTCAGGCCAAAGCCAAATTCAATCAAGCCGCTGAGGATTATCAGCAGAATGGGCAAAAACAACGCCAACTCTACTAAACTCTGGCCGCGTGATTTTTTACGCCCAGTAAAGGCTTTGAACTTGGAATACAACTGCCCAAAGAGTTTTTGGAAACGCATACTTCAACCATCCACAAATTTGGCAACAAACATTAGAAGCATTATAGAGAGGAAAGGTGGTTGGGAACAGTTGGGAATAGGTGGGAGAGCGGCTTTGGCACGCTGGGCGGACGGTTGGAGGACAGAAGGAGGACAACGCGGCCCTAAAATTAATGCGGATGGCTCTCGCGCCAAGCCACTCAGGCGTGAAGAAAAACTTATCAGGTTCGGCAGGAGCTAAATCGCTTTTGAAGCACGGCGGGCTTTTTAACGCAAAGCTCGCAAAGGTGCGCGAAGGACGCAAAGAAGATGCAACTTGGCACAAGCTGGTAATAGCAAATAACCACTAACCAATAACCACGCTAAGAACGCTGTTCCCACTCGGCAGGGCGGCTGAGGGAACGCCACGCAGGCACTAGCGGGGTTAGGCCCAACTCCCGCACCAGCTTGCGCGCGGCGAGGCCGATGATGGCCGTGAACGTTGGATAGGCCAACTCAAGCTCAGCGAGTTGTTCAATCGTCATTCCGGCCGCCATGCCCGCCGCCGCCATTTGCACCACTTCCACCGCCTGCTCACCTACCACGTGCGCGCCCACAATTTGCCGCGTGGCCCGTGAGACGATGAGTTTGCAAAAACCGCTGGGCCGGTCATCAATCACCGCCCGGTCTAAATCAGCATACGCCGCTTGGGCCACGGCGCAATCCTCACCCAATTGCTCCCGCGCTTTTAATTCGGTGAGGCCTACACTGCCGTATTCCGGGTCAGTAAATCCGCCGTGCGGCACAATGGTGTGCCACGCGCCCACTTCCGTGCGTTGTGAACTGAGCAAAGCATTTTCTACGGCCAGCCGCGCTTCATGGGAGGCGCTTTGCACCAGCATCATGCGGCCCGTAATATCTCCCGCCGCGTAAATGTTGGGTGCGGTGGTGCGCAACGCATCATCTACTTGAATGTAGCCGCGCGCGGTTTGCACGCCCGCCGCTGGCAAATTGAGCGGCTCTAAGTTGCCCACCCAGCCCACCGCCAGCAGAGCGGCTTCCACATCCAACTGCCGCGTTTGGTTTTCGGCGGTGTAATGCAAGCGCAAGCCGTGGCTCAGCTTTTCAATCTGCGTAAGGCCGCCAATGCCGCTGAGCACTTGAATGCCGTTAGCAAGAAAGTTTTGCGTAACGAGAGCGCTCACCGCTTCATCTTCAGCGGCGAGGATGCGCGGCGCAAGTTCTAGCAAATGTACAGCTGTGCCAAAGGCATTGAAGATAGAAGCAATTTGGCAACCGGTGGCCGCCGCACCCACCACGGCTAATGAGCGCGGTTGATGCGTGAGTGACCAAACACTGCTGTGCGTGAGCGCGTGCTCCGCGCCGGGAAGCGGGAGGCGGCGCGCTTGCCCGCCTACACAGATAATGAATTTTTCAGCGGTGAGTGGGCGGCCATTGGATAATTGGAGCGTTTGAGAATTAGCGAATTGTGCCGGGCCAGTTTCAGCCAAAACTTCCACGCCGGCGGCGCGCAAGTTTTCTAGCAGTTGCTTTTTTTCTTGCAGGCGGTAAATAGTTTGTTGCGTGCGGGCCAACAAACGCGGCAAATCTACCGTGGGCCGGTGCGGGCTGAGGCCATAATCTTCCAACTGCTCACAATCCCGGGCGAGCCGCGCGGCTTTGGCGAGGACGCGCGTGGGCGCGCAACCATCATTGGTACAAGTGCCACCCATGCGGCCTTTTTCCACCAGTGCCACCGTGGCGCCCAACTCTCGCGCCCGCAGTGCCGCTGTAACGCCCGCTGGCCCACCGCCAATCACAATCACATCAAACATAGTTCGCTCCAAAGTGGTTATTGCTGGCCCGCACAAGCTCGGCCGCAGTAAACTTTCCTACCGGCCCAATAACTCCATCAACACGTCTGGCCTATCCGTCATAATTCC
>JAEURM010000260.1:2246-2612 GCA_016789245.1 Anaerolineales bacterium | reverse complement strand
CTGCCCACCACGTTGCCCACGGCAATATCGCGTTCGCCTTTGATGGAGGCCATGACCGAGGCGGCCACTTCCGGCATGGAGGTGCCGGCGGCCACAATGGTGAGGCCGATGATGAGTTCACTCACGCCAAAAGCGCGGGCAAGGGAAACGGCGCCCTCTACAAACCAATTGGAGCCGAGCACGAGGAGCACCAAGCCACCGGCGACAAAGGCTAAGTTGAGTAAGACTTGCCCAGTGCCTTTGGGCTTCTCACTAAACTCTTTGGCGTACTCGTCCTCCACTGCTTTGCTTTCTTTGCGGCCTTGGTAAATGACAAACACAGTGTAGGCAATAATGCCGGTGAACAAAATCACACCATCAATGAAA
>JAEURM010000260.1:0-2236 GCA_016789245.1 Anaerolineales bacterium | reverse complement strand
GATGTTGCCATCCAACGCCATAATAAACATTAGGATGGAAACGCCAATCATGATGGGCACATCCAGCCGCACCAGTTGTTGAGAAACGATGAGAGGGGCCACTATGGCCGATAAACCTAAGATGAAAAGCACGTTGAAAATGTTGCTCCCCACCACGTTGCCAATCGCAATATCGGCGCCGCTTTGGCCGGAAAGCGCGGCCTGCACACTCACGGCCATTTCCGGCGAGGAAGTGCCGAAGGCTACTACGGTGAGACCAATGACGAGCGGCGAGATGCCAACGGCCGCCGCTAAACGCGAAGCGCCCCGCACCAATAGTTCTGCACCAATGACTAAGATGACTAGCCCACCGATTAACGCCAAAATTGTTGTTACGTCCATCAAAAAAGCTCCTTGAAGATTTTTGCCCAATTCAAACGTATAAGGGCGAAGGTGTAAAACTGAAGTAGAGGAAGAAACTTATTTCTTTTGCAAATCATCGCGCGTGGCCTGCATGGGGATGCCCAAGCGGTACGCGGCGGAACTCAGGGCGTGGGAGGCCACCGGCCCAGCTACTAACAGAAACAGCATCAACAGTAACCCTTTCCCAAGACCTAGCGGCGTCCACGCGATGGCGGCGATGAGAAGCAATATGACGCCGAAGGTGCTGACTTTGCCAGTGGCATGCAAGCGCGTGTACACATCGGGCAGACGCACCAAGCCAATAATGCCGATGATGGAGAACGCTGTGCCGATGATGACGGCGAGTAAAGCGATGAGATGGAGAATGAATTCCATAGCGCAGTTCCTAAAACATTTTTTGATCCGCAATATATTTGGCTAACGCAATCGTGCCAATCACGCCCAGCGCGGCCAAGCCGAGCGCCATATCTAAATACAAGCTTTGGCGCTGAATCAGGGCGATGAGCACCAATACGGCCAATATCAGCGTGCCAATTACATCGGCGCTCAATAAACGGTCAATGGCGTTTTCGCCACGCCACACCTTCCACACGCACACCGCAATCAGCGCAATGTGGATGATGAGGGACGCGTGCAGGGCGAAGATGAGTAAGTCAATCATAGGTAAAGCGTAAAACGTGAAAACAGCTAGCTCACGATTTTCTCCAACAGGACTTTGCGTTTGGCTTGCGCTTCGTCCGCATTTGCGCCGCTATTCACGGCATCTAAGCAGTGCGTGTACATCACACCATCTTCACTAATCGCCACCACCATTTCTCCGGGCGTGATGGTGATGGCGTGCGCGCTGAGGGCTGTGCCCCATTGGCCCATGTGTGAGCGCACTGCCACCACGCCGGGCCGGATAGGTAGCTTGGGGTCTAGCACGATGCGGGCCACCACAATCCCGCACTTGATAATGTCCACAATCAAAAAGACTAAGTATTGCACCAACGCCCACGCGGCGGCGGGTAAGTTTTTTACTGGCACTTGGCCGAGCACTGGCCGCCCCAACGCCGCCACGCCCAGTGCCAGCAGAGCGCCCAATATCAGATTGGAAATTTGCAGGTTGGCGGTGAGGGCTAAGTACGCGGCCCACAACGCTACCGTAACCATCGCAAAACCTATCATGGCAGGCCTCCTAATTGGGTGAGGGCTTGGATGTATTGTGCTGGGTTGCTCAGCCACGCGGCGGTTTGTGTGGCGAGTGCAATCAGCGGCTCACCCCATAAACCTAAACCTAGGCTGAGCATGATGAGCAAAGCGGGCGCAAAAATTTGGTCACCGGCTTTGGCTTTAGAGCCTTCCGGCAGGGGTTCCCACCAAATGCGCTGGAAAGCGCGGGCCACGTACACCAGCGTGATGAGGCTTCCCACGCCCGCTAACGCTAGCACGGCGTAATCGCCCACTTCTACGCCACTGCGGAACACTAGCAATTTGCTCACAAAACCGTTCATGGGCGGAATGCCGGCCAAACCCATGCCACCCAGCAAGAAGAGCACGCCCGCCAGCGGCGCATACTTGCCGAGGCCCGTAATCACTTCAAAAGATGCCGTTTTCACTGGCGCGCGGCTGGCCAAATAACCGGCCAGCATCAGCATGGCAGATTTGAGCAGGGCATGATTGAACGCAAATACAATGGCGGCGGCCAGTGCCAGCGGCGTGCCCCCCACAATCATGATGTTTTTGAGGCGCACTTTGGTTTTCCCCACCAATTGATTGAGCTCGTCTATGTTCTCTCTTTTGGTAATAAAGTAAACATGATCGCCACGCCGCAGCACCGTATCGCCATGCGGAA
>JAEURM010000025.1:9703-13649 GCA_016789245.1 Anaerolineales bacterium | reverse complement strand
AGTTGCGTCTGAAGCATGGAAACGCGGTCTAACTGCTCGCCGTAGCGGTTGGCAATCGTATCGCGCAGAAGCTTATCGGCCTCGCGGCGCGCTTCCTTCTCCATGTAGCCGTGGAAGCCGGGGATTTTATCTACCAGCTTCTCCAGCATGCCTTTAGCATCCGTGATTTTCTGAAACAGGTCGCTCATTGAATTCTCCTTGAGTGACTAACTTTTGAATAAAACCGTTAGTATTTTACATCGCTCGCGCATTTCTTGCTGATGAGCGTCCAGCGCGAACCTGACAATCTGCCTTTATTGGCCTACAAAATATATCAGCTTTGAAGGCTGGGCGGACTCCGCCTGCGTAGTTCTACGCAAGCGCATGTGGAAAGTTGCGCTCTGGCCCGCGAGTATAATCCGGCGTGTGAACCGCCGCCGCTTCTTGCTCACCACGGCTGGCCTGGGGCTGGCCGCATTCTGGCCGCAAGCCGCCGCCGTTGAGCGCCCCATCTACTTTGTGCCGCTGGAAAACTACCGTGAACTGCCAGCGGATAGCTACGCGCCGGACTTAATCACGCCGCGCGAAATTATTTTGCACTGGGATGGCAACCGCAACGGGCGCGAGCTGTGGACGGCGGCCATCACCTACGAAACATTGGCCTTCCTTAATCAATCCGTACACTTTGCCGTGGATGATAAAGTGGTGCTCCAACTGTTGCCCATGTTCCGCCGCACCGTTCAGCACAGCTACGGCGCGCTGGGCTTCAATGATGTGGCCATCAACGTTGACATGGCGGGCCGAGATTTTGATGTGCGAGAACTGGCCCCCGCACCAGAGCAAGTGCGGCTCACCGTGGCGCTCACTTCTTTGCTCATGGATTATTACGCCCTGCCGTTTGAGCGCGTGGTGGGCCACTTTGAGCGCGATGAGCGCGGCCTAAAAAAAGACCCGGGTGAAAAATTTATGGCCGAATTCCGCATGAAATTAGCCGAATACCGCGCCAGCCGCTCTCCCATTAAGCAATTGCTGATTTCTGATGGGTGATTGCTAATTCTCCAATCTTCTAATTCTCTAGTAACCACTAACCCGTATGCCAGCTAATGAACAAGGCGTCACCGTTTCCAAACATCGTTATCAAATCATCCCGCGCGTGCTGTGTTTTGTAACGCATGGGGAAGATGTGTTGTTGCTGAAAGGCGCGCCCAGCAAAAAAATTTGGCCCAACAAATACAATGGTCTCGGCGGGCACTTAGAGCGGCGGGAGGGGCCAGCGGCGGCGGCGCGGCGCGAGATAAAAGAAGACGCCGGCTTGGACGTAACAGATTTGCGCCTGCGCGGCACCACCGTGATTGATACCGGCGAAGCGGCTGGCATTGGCTTATATGTGTTCACCGCGCAAGCCGCCAGCCGCGCTGTGGTGGCCTCCGGTGAGGGCGGCCTAGAGTGGGTTCCCATTCACCGCGTGCAAGAATTTGATTTGGTGGAAGATTTATTCACCCTCCTGCCGCACTTATTTAGCCTGCCACCCACCGCCCCACCCTTCAGCGCCGTGTACTACTATGATGCGGCGGATAAGTTGGTGATGAGGTTTGATGAGTAATGTTCATTCAACTCCGCTCGGGCTAGGTTATTAAGCCCCGAAGGGGCTTTCACGCACTAAGAGAGGGCTTTAGCCCGAACGAAAACCATGTCGCTCAATGCATCGTTTTATTTAGTCAAACTGGAAAAACTTGAAACGCTCAAATATGTAGCGTTCAAACCAGCCGAGTTAGATTTGCAATTCCGCGAGTTAGAGCGGCTCGGATGGTCTGGAGAGGTGATATTAGCAATTGTGTCGCTTTTACGAACTGATGCTGTAGATATACTGGATTTTACAGATAAAAAACTTTCTGAGTTTTTCTGGAAGGCACGAAAAGTCACCTTGCAGTGTTCAGAAAACAAGGCGCACAACAACTCGCGGAAACGCTTGCCAGATATGACCGTGCCAAACTAGAAGCCCTTCTAGCCATCAACTCTGATATTCCTGATGAAATGCCCGTTGGTGTAATTTATGAAGGGCGGCTTAAATTGAGAAATTGGCTTTTACAAGTAGATGAGGCACACTTAGGCTTGCTTACCATAGGCTAGCCAATAACCAATCCTTCAATCATCTTGAAACACCGCCTGCGACTGTTCATCATCCTTGCATTAGCCGCCTGCGCGCCCGTTGCCGCGGAGCCGTTGCCCACGTTAGCGCCAACGGTTCCGCCGCCCACGCCAGCCGTTTCAGATGTGGGGCTGGCCGCCATCACTGCCGCGCCCACGGAAACTATCCCGCCCACGCGCACCATGCGGCCCACATGGACGCCGCTCCCCACCCGCACGCCGTGGCCCACCATCGTTTTCACGCCTACGCCATTGCCCACCGCCACGCCGCTTCCCGGTGAACGCACCACCATCGGTTATTCACTAGGCGGGCGGCCTATTGATGTGTACAAGTTTGGCAGTGGGTCGGTGGAAAAACTCATCATTGCCGGCATTCACGGCGGCTATGAGTGGAACACCATTCACTTGGCGCGTGAAATCATCCTCACCCTCAACGCTTTTCCAGAGCGCATTCCACCAGATGTAACGCTGTACATTGTGCCCGCCGTGAACGTGGATGGTTATGCCCGCGCGCGCGGCGTGGATGGGCAGATGAATGACCGGGGCGTGGATATCAACCGCAATTGGCCTTCTAACTGGATGGCGGATTGGCCCCGTTCTGGCTGTTGGATTTATCGGCCCGTCACCGGCGGCACCGCGCCGCTCAGTGAGCCGGAAGCACGCGCCCTTGCGGAGTTCATTACCCAACACCGGTTTGATGCCAGCATCAGTTACCACAGCGCCGCGTTGGGCATTTTTGCCGGTGGCTATGATGAAGGCCGCCCCTCCATCCGGCTGGCCGAGGCGCTGGCCGCTGTTACCACGTACGATTACCCTCCGTTTGATACCGGCTGTTACTACACCGGCCAATTCTCCGATTGGATGGCCGACCTCGGCACCGCCGCCGTAGATGTGGAACTGACCAACCACCGTGATATTGAATTAGAGATGAATCTGCGGTTGTTGGATGTGTTTTTGAATTGGAGACAATAATGCTGAGGTGTCGAGTGTCGGGTGTCAAAGTGTCATCCGCATAGACCTAGTTTCTGCCAATGGCGGAGGACACTCGATACTTTGACACTTCCCCCTTTTGTCACAATCCCCTAATGGGCGGTGTTTATAGTGTGAAATATGATGACTGACCGCTGGCGGGCGCGGGAGGCCGGCGCCGCGCCAGAGCCTTCAGCTCCGTTTGAAACTGTGTTCCTCACACACTGGCCGCGCGTGTATGGTGTGCTGGTGCGTTTGTTGGGTGACCCCGCCGAAGCCGAAGATTTGGCGCTGGAGACGTTTTGGCGGTTGCATCAAAACCCGCCACGTGAGAGCACCAACTTGGTGGGCTGGCTGTGTCGCGTGGCGCTGAACTTGGGCTACAACACCATCCGTGGCCTCAAGCGCCGCCGTGCGTATGAAGAGCAAGCTGGCCATGAAGCGCTGGAACAAAACATAGAACCCGGGCCGGAGCAAACGCTGGAACAATGGCAAACGCAAGAACGCGTGCGCGCCGTTCTGCGTGAAATGCCCAACCGAGACGCACAACTGCTCTTACTCCGGCACTCCGGCTTTGCGTACAAAGAAATTGCCGCCGCCCTAAACGTTGCGCCCGCCTCCATTGGCACTTTGCTCGCCCGCGCCGAGGCGGAATTTGAAAGACGATGGAATGATTCTCAATGAGTGTCGCGTGTCCTCCACCGATGCCAGCGGCTTGGTCTGTGCGGAGGACACCCGATACCCGACACCTTTTCAAGCTACGGTTCAATCAATCCGAAATTGCCGTCCTTGCGGCGGTACAGCACGCCGATGCGGTTGCTTTCGACGTTCTGGAAGACGATGAACTGTT
>JAEURM010000025.1:0-9693 GCA_016789245.1 Anaerolineales bacterium | reverse complement strand
GCGCTGGCCGTTCAGCGCCGTTCCACTGCCCAACACTTTGCCACGTTCACCGCGCGTGAAGCGCCCCCCTCACCCGCGGCCGCGTGGCAGAAATTTCATCAGAAGTATTTAACTCAGGAGAAAACTATGAACCAAAAACTATGGATGCGCCTGCGCCCGGTGGCCTTTGGCCTAACGGCCGTTGTGGCGCTCGTTGCCGCTTTTACCTTTGCGCCAGTGCAACAAGCCTTCAGCGCCTTCCTCGGCCTGTTCCGCGTGCAACAAATTACCGTGGTGCCACTAGATTTAACCGGCTTGCAAGATATGGGCGGCAATGAAGCCTTTGGCCAGCGCATGAGCCAAATGTTTGCGGACTCTTTCACCGTGACGCGCGAACCGGGCGAGCCGCAAGCCGCCGCCTCTGCCGCCGAGGCCAGCCAATTAGCCGGCTTCAACGTGCGCGCCTTAACCGGCGCGAGTGAAACTACGTTTGCAGTTTCCAGCGGCGGCGCGTTTGAATTCGTCATCAACCGCACTAACGCGCAAACGGTGATTGATGAATTGGGCCGCAGTGATTTGCAACTGCCTGCCAACGTGGATGGCGCCCGCATCAGCGTGGATGTACCCGCCGGTGTGATGAGCCTATATGGCGATTGCGAAGCATTGGACGAGCCAGAAGCAGAAGGCCGGCCACGCGCACGAACTCTGCGGAACTGCGTGACGCTCGTCCAAATCCCCAGCCCCAGCGTGGATGTGCCCGCAGGCGTGAACTTGGCTGAGTTAGCCCGGATTGGCCTGCAAGTCACCGGCATGTCCGCCGAGGAAGCCAACGCCTTCACCCAAAGCATTGATTGGACGAGCACGCTCGTTTTGCCCATCCCGCGCAATGCCGTAGTGAACAGTGAAGTGCAAGTGGATGGCGTTACTGGCCAACTGCTCTCCTATACTGAAAATGGAGAAGGCCGTGGTTATTACATGCTTATTTGGACGAAGGATGGCATCCTGTACTCATTGAGCGGCTACAATGGCTCGGATGCGGGCTTAGCATTAGCCAACTCGCTCCAATAAATCTCACCGTTCGGCGTGTTCAACTGACAGGGTGGCAAGGTACGTATTGTGGCCTTGTCACCCTGTCTTTTTGTTGCCTATGAACCTCGTCTTTGAAACTCAACAACTGCAAAAGGATTTTGGCCAAAAGCTGGCCGTGCAGGATTTGAACTTGCACGTAGCCACCGGGCAAGTGTTCGGGTTCCTTGGCCCGAACGGTGCTGGCGGCTTACACTCGGCTTACGCTCATTCTAGAGACTTATAATTGAAGTATGACTCTTGCCATTGAAACCAATCTACTCCGCAAAGAATTCGGCGATAACGTGGCCGTGCGCGGCTTAACCTTGCAAGTGCAACTGGGTGAAGTGTTTGGCTTCCTCGGCCCGAACGGTGCAGGCAAAACTACTTCCATCAAAATGCTGTTGGGCTTAGTGGCGCCTAGTGCAGGCGGTGGCCAATTGCTGGGCCAGCCGCTGGGCCACCGTGCCAGCCGGGTCAAAGTAGGCTTTCTGCCAGAACATTTTCGTTTTCATGAATGGCTCACTGCCGATGAATTTCTGCTCGTCCACGGCCAGTTATACGGCATGGCCGCCGCGCGTTTGCGCCAACGCCGCAATGAACTTTTGGAGCAAGTGGGCTTAGCGCCGTTTAGGAATAAGCAACTGCGCACGTTTTCCAAAGGCATGTTGCAAAGAGTGGGCTTGGCGCAGGCGTTGTTGAATGAACCGGCGTTGGTGTTTTTGGATGAGCCCACCTCCGGCCTAGACCCAGTAGGCCGCCGCTTGGTGCGAGACATTATTCGTGAACTGCGCGCGCGCGGCACCACCGTTTTTCTCAATTCCCACTTGCTGAGCGAGATTGAAGTGACGTGTGACCGCGTGGCCTTTATTAAACATGGAGAAGTGGTGCGCGTGACGGAACTCAACACTATCGCTCACGGTGAAACGCAAGTGAACGTCCGCGCGCGCGGCCTCACCCCAGCCGTTTTAGCCGGATTGAACCAGTGGGCCAGCAACCTGCGGCCTGATGGGGAACATCTCACCCTGACCATTCAGGATGAAGCCGCCCTGCCCGCCCTCACGCGCTACTTGGTGGCGCAAGGCGTGGAGTTGTACGCGCTCACGCCGCAACGGCTTTCACTAGAAGAGATTTTCATCCAAACGGTGGGCACGGAAGGCGTGTTATGAACGCCATTAGCACCATTGCGCAACTCACCTTCCGCGAGGCGTGGCGGCGGCGCATCGCGTTGGCCGCCTTGCTCTTGGGCGTGGCCTTCTTAGTTCTGTACAACGTGGGCTTCTATTTCATTCACACTGAGATTGAGTCTCAAATGGCTAATAGCTCCCCCGGCACCATGATAGAAGCACAGGGCGTGCGGAACACCATGTTTAACTTTTTCTCTACGGCAGGTTTGTATGCCGTGAACTTTCTCACACTGGCCATGGGCGCTATGCTCTCAGCGGATACGCTGGCGGGTGAAATTACCTCCGGCACGGTGCAAGCACTGGTGACTAAGCCCATCCGGCGTACCGCGATTGTGTTGGGGAAATGGTTGGGCTTTTCCATTCTGCTGGCGCTGTATTTATTGCTGATGGGCGGCGGAGTGCTGATAAGCGTGTGGGTGCAAACCGGCTATATCTTAACTAAGCCGCTCAATGGCCTCGGCCTAATTTACCTCACCAGCTTGTTGGTGATGACAATGACGCTCATGCTGTCCAGCCGTCTTTCGGCGCTGGCCACGGGCGGCACGGTGTTTGGCTTATACGGTTTAGCGTTTATTGGCGGTTGGGTGGAGCAAATTGGCGCGGCCCTGCAAAACAGAACAGCGGTGGAAGTGGGCATCGTCTCCAGCTTAATTTTCCCCAGTGAAGCGTTGTGGAAACGGGCGGCGTATGAAATCTCTTCGCCGCTTTTGCAAGCAGTGGCTGGCTTCACACCCTTTACGGCTTCCAGCCCACCCAGTGCGCTAATGCTGGTTTATGCCGTTTTATACTTGTTAGTCAGCTTGTGGTTGGCCACGCGCTGGTTCAAGCAGAGAGATTTATAATGGGTGCTACCTCACCGCCCTCCGTTGGCAACAAAAAAACGCCGCTGACTTTCAGTCAGCGGCGTTTCATTTTCAACACAGCCCTTACTCTTGCGCGGCGTCCGGCTCAAACACACACACACGGTTGCGGCCAGCACGTTTGGCGCGGTACAACGCCTCATCGGCCTGATGTACCAACAAATCTAAAGTGTAAGCGGCGTCTGGTGCTTGAGATGTGCTGGCAACTCCAAGACTGGCTTGCAATTTTAGAGTATCACCGCTGGCCAATGGAATGGCCACTTCATTAATACTAGTGCGTAAGCGTTCCGCCACCATGGTGGCTTCAGCTAAATCCGTACTCGGCAAAATCAGCAAAAATTCCTCACCGCCCCAGCGGCCCGCCCAATCATAAGGCCGCTTGTTGTGAGCCAGCGTAGCCGCTACCGTATTCAAGGCACGGTCACCCATCAAGTGGCCAAAGCGGTCATTTACAGATTTGAAGTGATCAATATCCAACATCACAAAGCTGAGCGGCTTACGGTCACGCGTGGCGCGGTTCAGTTCGGCCTCCGCATGGGTGTACAAGGCCCGGCGGTTAAGCAGGCTGGTCACTGGGTCATGCGTGGCCAGTTCTTCCATCCGCGTAAGCGCCTGATTGAGATTGGCTTCCAATCCCAAAATCCGCTCCCCAATAGAAATCCGCGCCCGCAATTCACCGGCGTTAAACGGCTTGGTCAAATAATCATCCGCGCCCGCTTCCAAGCCAAATACCACATCGTTCTTGCCCTCTTTGGCCGTGAGCATGATGATGTACGTATAACCGGAGAAGGATGCGCCGCGCACCCGGCGAATCAATTCCGGGCCATCCATAATCGGCATCATCCAGTCAGTAATCACCAAGCGTAGGTGCTCTTTCTGCCAAATCTCCCACGCCGCGCGGCCATCTTCGGCCAGGGCCACTTCATAGCCGGCCCGCACCAAATACGTTTGCAGAATCTGGCGCAGAACCGGATCATCATCCACGATCAAAATTTTCATGCTGCTCGCTGAACTCATAGGCCTCGCTATTGTATCCGTTTCAGACCCAATCATAACTGGCTCATTCATAATTTGCTATCTACCTTGTGCCACGTTCAAGCTTAAATCTAACAACCGCTCCAGAGTATAAATGGCCTGGTTGGGCGCTGGAATGGGAAACTCCAGCCCTGACTTTTGGCCTACGCCTAAGCCGATGGGTGATTTCTGATAGAATACCGCCCGCTAACTTTGATTTTTCTTTTGGAGGCTGACTGTGGAAAAGACACTTGTGATTCTTAAACCCGATGCCGTGCAACGCGGTTTGGTGGGTGAATTGATTGGCCGTTTTGAGCGGCGGGGCTTGCGGCTAGTGGCCATGAAACAAATGCGCGTGAGCCGTGAACTCGCCGAAAAGCATTATGCGGTGCATCAGGGCAAACCGTTCTATGAGCCGCTGGTGAGCTATATCGTCTCAGACCCGGTGGTGGTGTTTGTGTTGGAAGGCAACAAAGCCATTGAAGCCGTGCGGCAAACTGTGGGCGCTACTAACCCCACCGCCGCCGCGCCCGGCACCATCCGCGCGGATTATGCGCTGGAAATTGGCCGTAACCTCATCCATGCTTCAGATGGGGCGGAAACCGCCGCCGCCGAACTGGCCCTCTGGTTTAAGCCAGAAGAGTTGGTGGATTGGAAGCGTGACGGCGAGCGCTGGGTGTACGAAAAGTAATATTAGGGGTTAGGGATTGGGGGGAACGAGAGAAAAAGCATCAGGAGTCAGAATTCAGTTGCCCGCTTCTGAATTCTGACTCCTGAATTCTTTTTACTTAATTCGCAGAACCACTTTCGCCTCAGACCACAATTCTTCTAATTTGTAGCGGCGGCGCTGTTCTGGGTTAAACACATGCACGATTAAATCCGTAAAATCTGCCAACACCCAACCACCGCCGGGCTGGCCTTGCACGCGCGGGCTTTTCAAACGGAATTGTTTGCGCGCCGTATCCCCCACCGCCTGCACCAGCGCATCCAATTGGCGTTCACTGGTACCAGTGCAAATAATAAAGTAATCGGCGAAGGAACAATGGCCTTGCAAATCTAAGAGCACAATATCTTCGGCTTTTTTATCTTCTAACGCATTCACCAGTGAGCGGGCAAGTTCAATTGTCTTCAGAGTCAGTTTCCTTTGTTGAATGATTCACCGCATCCATTCACCCAGTGCGCCGGGCGCTTGAGCGCCCTTTGTTACTTTATTTACCGGCGGGCGAGCCAAAACAATGGAGGGTGAGTTGAATAAACTGTTGCCGCATTTTAGCACGCCTACGCCGCAGAACCACCGAGCGGCGCGGCCCAAAGTTGGGTGTATTTAGCGCCACCCGACCCTAGTTGGCTTTCCATCAAACTCAAGTGTGCGCACGTAAACGGCGCATTGTTGGGTAAACGGAAACTTTTTACAGCATTGGCCAAGCGGCCATGCTCTTGCGGGCGCAATGGCTGATTGACACGGCCCAAGGTGAGATGCGGCGCAAACGCCCGCTTCTCTGGCTCAAAGCCCGCCGCGCGCGAAACCGTTTCTACTTGGCGCTGAAGTTGCTTGAGCTCTGCCACGGAGCCAGATAAACCCACCCACAGCACGCGTGGCCGCATGAAGGTTGGAAACGCACCCAACTCCTTTAGCGTAAACATGAGCGGCCCACACGTTTGCGCGGCCACCGCCAATTGCGCCGTCAATTTTTCCACAACGGCAATTTCAGCGTCACCGTAGAACTGAAGCGTGAGATGAACGCCCTCAGGCCGCACCCAGCGCACCGTCTCGCGCGGGCATTCCGGTTTCAGGCGGCTCACAATTTCCCCCAATTCTTTTAGGGCGGAAGCCGGTAATTCTAGCGCCGTAAAAATTCGTAGGCGATGCGTCACGCGAGGATTTGGCGGAGGAGCTTGAGCGATTCTACTGGGCGGTCATCCGTCACGGTATGGGTGGCCGGCAGAACATACAGCCGCGCGCCCGGAATTTCCACCGCCGCCAAATGCCCTTCGGAGTTGGGCACACTGGCATCTACCGTGCTGAGGATGATGGCGGTTTTGGCGGTGATGTTTTTTAGCTTGGGGCGCACATCATAATCTAGAATGGCTTTGCCACTGCCCAGCAGAGATTGGGGCGTGGCCTGATTGAACTCTAAATGCTTGCGGCGCACGTGTTGCACAGAGCGTGGCAAACTGGCCGTAAGTGGGTTGTGTAGCACGGGCATTAGCCACTCCCGTGAAAGGCGATGCAGGCGGCCCAATATCGCCCCGCCGCGCCGCCACCCTGCCAGCGGCCCCAGATAGGCCCGCCCGCTCACCACCGGATTAATGGCCACCAACCGGCGCACGCGTTCTGGGTGTGTGGCGGAAAAATCTAGTGCAATGAGTCCACCCATGGAGTGGCCCACCACATCTAACTGCCGCAAGCCCATGCACTCCGCAAAGTGGTACAGTGTTTCTGTGAAGTTAGGAATGGAATACCAAAAATCCCCCGGCTTCTCAGAATAACCAAAGCCCGGCCAATCCAGCGTCCAACATTGGTGCGTCACGGCCAACGCGGAGGAGACGGCATCCCACATTTTGTTGGAACTGCTCCAGCCATGCAGGAATAAAATATCTGGCCCATGGCCCACTACGCGGTAGTGAACCGAAACACCGTTGATGTTCACATGATTGGCTTGCATGGAGAAAATTATAGCAGTGCCCGCACGCAGAAAGGTTAGTGAGGGACTAGAGTATGAGTGGATTAAAACCTGTCAGGTGGCGCGTATAGCTTCTCAACCCCCTCAAGAGTATTATCGCGCCACCTGACAGGTTTAGTGTCTTAACGCCGCATAGTCTTCGGGCGTATCAATATCCGCCCAACTGGCCGCGCTGGCGGTTTCCACTTTCTCAAAGGTTGTGGCGGCTTGCACCGCTTCCCGTGGGTTGGCGTTCAAGGGCAAAGCCAGAATTTTCGGCCACAACATCCGGTCAAAAAGTAGCGGATGGCCGCGTTGGCCAGCGTGCACGGGCGCAGTTACTTCGGCCTGCGTCTCGCGCCAGCGTTGGATGACGGCTTCGGCCAATGCGGGATCTAAGTTAGGCTGATCGGCCAGTGCCACCAACGCGGCGTAGGTGTTGGGCGCGAGGGCTTGCAGGCCAATTTGCAATGAGCGGGCCATTTCGCTCTCGGCGTAAGCGGGGTTGAACACGCACCGCACGCGGCCATCACCCGCGGCGGCTTGATGCGCGGCCTGCTCTATTTCTACGTGGGCGTGGCCAGTGACGATGATGATTTCTGAAACGGCGGTTTGGCGCAATTGGCTGATAACTTGACCCAACAAAGTGCTGTGGCCCCACGGAAGCAATTGCTTGACTTGGCCCATGCGCGTGGAGCGGCCTGCCGCGAGAACCACTGCCCCCACACGGGCTTGCACTTCTCGCACGGCGGTGGGCTTGCGCACTTGGCCAAGAAGTACCGCTTCAATTTGTGCGTGCCGCAAGGCTTGCGCCGCCCACGCCCGCCCTGGAATTAAATCTTCAGCCGCTTCAACTTCATCCACAAACACACTCCACAGTGTGCCCGCTGGTGGCAACTGCGGCTGAGTGAGCGAAGTGACCCACAGCGCACGGGTGGCAAAATCTGGCGGTGGCGCTTCGGTTTGAAAGATGAGGGCGGCCAATTCTGGCACAGCCGTTAAATCTTCTAGTAAGCCAAGGGAGACGCCCGCCGCGCGGCCCAAAGTTTTATCCACTGGGCCGGTGAGGAAGAGATGGGCGTTTCTTTCCAGCGCGGCCGAAACGGCGGCGCGGTTGGCGGCAAACGCCGAAAGGTGGCGCGGTGCGCGCTCTATCCAATTGGCTGAAAGGGGAACAGTGGTGGCGCTGAGGACGCGGCCACCAGCTTCCACCACATCATCTGCCGTGCGGAACACCGCCAGCGTGGCCCGGCCTGGGCCAGTAACGGCTAAACAATCGCCTTCGGCGAGGCGCAGGGCGCGAGCGAGGCGCACGCGCTAACGGGAGCGGCCACTGCGCCGCTGAATGTATTGCCCTACATCATCTTTAGGCGGCGGGTTGAAGATGCCGTACAAGATAACCGTGAGGGCATAAGCAATGAGGGCAAAAAAGAACGTAAAGGCTAAGTCCACCCAATCCCAGCCAAAGGTAATTCGGCGAATAGATACCACATCAGTGCCTAAGTTTTGGCCGTTGTTAGGGATTTCATAATCCACCAACGTGTAAGGGGAGCGCGGGATGCCATTTTCGATGGGGGGCGGTAAAAATCTCTGCGTTTGGTTGGCTTCATTGATGCGCGTAATTAAAAAGCCCATGAGGAAATAGAAGCCCACCGTAAAGGCTAAAAAGGAAAAACACCCTATCCCGCGCCACAGCGGGTCAATAGGTTTTTGCTTGAGTTCGTCTTTTCTAACTTTGCCAGATATACGCGTCATTACATTGCTCCTCACTTGATGAGGAGAGTTTACCATGCACCGTTTGGGCCGCAACTGGCGAAGAAATCTCTGAGTTGGAGTTGTATAACGTATCCATTACCTTCCTAACTATCCTATCTTAGAATTGCCGCTTGCTTTGAGCTTAATAGCATTCATTGAACTTAACATTTAAGGAGTAAATTTCTAATGACTGAGTCTTTGCCGTTTTTGATTTGGCTAGCCCCGCTGGGTGCGGTGGTGGCGCTAGCCGTGGCCTTTGCGTTTTACCGCACGGTGATGAGTAAAGCCGAAGGCACCCCACGCATGATTGAAATTGCGCAGGCCGTGCGCGCGGGCGCGATGGCGTACTTGCGCCGCCAGTACCGCGTGGTGGGTGTGGTGTTTGTGGTGTTGTTCGGCATCTTCTTGTTGATGGCCGCTTTTAATTTACAGAGCTTCTACGTGCCGTTTGCGTTTATAGTGGGCGGCTTGTTTTCAGCGACTACCGGCTACATTGGCATGCGCACGGCCACCTCCGCCAGTGCGCGCACAGCTAACGCCGCCCGCAACAGCTTGAACGATGGCCTGCAAGTGGCCTTCCGTGCCGGCGCCGTGATGGGCTTGAGCGTGGTGGGCTTGGCCCTGCTCAACATCTTTTTAGTGTTTTCCATTTTGTACTTCATTGTACCTGCTAGCACGTGGGGCGCGGATGATGCGCTCACGCAAATTACTTCCATTGTGTTGGCTGGTTCTTTTGGTGCTAGCACTATGGCGCTGTTTGCGCGCGTGGGCGGCGGCATTTACACCAAAGCGGCCGATGTGGGCGCGGACTTGGTGGGCAAAGTAGAAGCGAACATCCCCGAAGATGACCCGCGCAACCCCGCCACCATTGCCGATAACGTGGGGGATAACGTAGGCGATGTGGCCGGCATGGGCGCCGACTTGTATGAAAGTTACGCCGGTTCCATTGTGGCGGCGATGGCGTTAGGCGTGAGTGCGGTGGCCGCGCAGGGCGTGGCGGCGCAATTGGGCTTCTTGGCTCTGCCGCTGGCCGTGGCCGGATTCCTGCGCAGCCATCCGCGCGTGGCGCTGGAGCTGCAGGAATGCGGCAGCGCCGAGGTGCTGGACCGGCTGCGCCAGGGCCTGTGCGACATCGGCGTGGCCAGCGATGCGCAGGACACCCGCGGCCTG
>JAEURM010000259.1 GCA_016789245.1 Anaerolineales bacterium | reverse complement strand
GCGCTTGCAAATCAGCCTGAGAGCAGGCCACGCGCGTTTCCGTGGGCGTGGGCGTAAACGTGGCAGTGCGTGTGGGCGTAGTGGTGGGCGTGCGGGTGAATGTGGCCGTATGAGACGGCGTCAGCGTAAACTGAGTTGGGGTGACTGTGGGCGTAGAAGTGCTGGTGGGCGTTGGCGTAATGGAGGGCGTGCTGGTGCTCGTCGGCGTTTCAGAAGCCGTGGGCGTGAGTGTGATAGTGGGTGTTTCTGAAGGCGTTGGCGTTTGCGTAATCGTTGGCGTTTCCGAAGGCGTGGGCGTTTCTGAGGGGGTGGGTGTTTCGGACGGCGTGGGTGTTTCCGTGGGTGTTTGAGAAGCGGTCGGCGTATTGGTGGGCGTGGGCGTTATCAGTGTAATGGGCTGATTGCTCACAATAAAGTAATCGCCGGAGGCCTCCCACCGCCCGTTGCCGCTGAAGTTATCAAACTCAAATCGCGATAAAGTGGAAGTGGCTACAAACATCAATTCCACATGCGTCCACTGGCCGAGGGGTGAATTATTGATGGTATAGAACGGGCTAGTGGTTAATTGCTCCCAATTCTCGCTGAGGATTTGGATGCGCAGGCCACCCCAAGCCGGATTTTGCAATTGTTGATTAAGGCGCAGAAAAGCGGAAACGTAGTACGTTTGCCCAATAACGGTAGCAAAGTTCTGGCGCACGCGGCCTGTACCGTTCATGGCCACGCCGTAATTGCCCAAGTACGCCGCGCTGGGGCTGGCAGACATTTGCCCCAACACTTCCCAGTTGTTCAGGTTGCCGGTTTCAAAACTACCATTTTGCAATGGCAATACTTGGGTAGGAGTGGACGTGGGCGTATCTAACTGCGCCAGCACGCGCTGAGGCTGATTGCTCAAAAGCGCACTCACCAAAATGCTAGCCACAATACTGATTAACAAGCCGCGCCCCAACGTTGAAGAAATCAAACGCCGCATAGTGCTCTCCTCACCCTCTCAGGCGGAACTATCAAACTGTAAGTCAAAAGACGATACCAGACTCTAAAACCCTGCCGCCAGTTGAGCAACACCCCCAAAAGTCCCACACCGGCATGGTATAGTTTGGAACCCTTTTCTAAGCCGTATGACGCTCACAACCGAGTTTCTTCAAACAGCCTATTTTTGGATGCGCCTGACCCGCGCTTTTGATGAGCGGGTGATGGTGCTTCATAAGTTGGGCAAAGTTGCCGGTGGTAGTTTCTCTCAATTTGGGCATGAGGCCATTAGCGTGGGCGCGGCGTTGGCCTTAGCGGCTGAAGATGTAATTGCGCCCATGCACCGTGATTTGGGCGCGTACTTAGTGCGCGGCCTTACGCCTCGCCGCCTGATGGCGCAAGTTTTAGGCCGCGCCACCGGCGTAAGTGGCGGGCGTGATGGGAATTATCACGGCTGTGGGGATTTGAATTTGAACATCATCGGCTTTATCAGCCACTTGCCGCAAAGCTTGCCGGTGGCCGTGGGCGCCGCGCACGCCTTTCAACTGCGCGGTGAACGGCGCGTAGCCCTTACATTTTTTGGGGATGGTTCCAGCAGTGAAGGCATCACCCATGAAAGCATGAACTGGGCCGCGCTCTTCCGCGTGCCGGTGGTGATGATTTGTGAGAACAACCAGTACGCGTACAGCACGCCGCTGAAACAGCAGATGGCGGTGGAGAACGTGGCTGACCGTGCGCCCGGCTACAACTTGCCCGCCGTGATTGTGGATGGCAACGATGTGGTGGCCGTGTACGCCGCCACTCAGCAAGCCGTGGAAGCCGCGCGGCAGGGCGACGGGCCAACGCTCATTGAGTGCAAAACCTTCCGCATGCGGGGCCACGCCGTGCATGATAACCAAGCCTACGTTCCCAAAGAATTGATAGCCGAGTGGGCCAAGCGTGACCCCATTCTGCGTTTTGAGCAGTATTTAGCGGAGCGCCGCTTACTGAGCGAACAACTGCGCATGGAAACCCAAGCGCGTGTGGATGCCGCTATTGATGACGCCGTGGCCTATGCTGAAGCCAGCCCACTGCCTGACCCTGCCACTTTGACTGAACGCGTTTATGCTGAATCCAATTAACCACGTAGGGGCGCACGGCCGTGCGCCCCTACGTAAACAAAATGACTTGGGATGAAGGCTTAGGCCGCGCCACTACCACTTTAGAACCCGCGCAAGGCACACGCACGCTGACGTATTTGGAAGCAATAAAAGACGCGCTTCAATATGAAATGCGCCGCGATGCTTCTGTTTTGCTGATGGGTGAAGATGTGGGCGTGTACGGCGGCGCGTTCAAAGTTACGGAAGGCTTAATCCAAGAGTTTGGCGCGGCGCGCGTAATTGATACGCCGATGGCCGAAGCGGGCTTTTTGGGCGTGGCCAACGGTATGGCGCTAATGGGCTTGCGGCCTGTGGTGGAAATGCAGTTTGCTGATTTTATTTCCACCGGCTTTGATTCTATTGTGCAGTTTGCGTCTACGGCGCATTATCGGTGGGGCGGCGCGGTTCCCATCACCGTGCGGGCGCCCGGCGGCGGCGGCCTGCGTGGCGGCCCGTTTCATTCCCAAAACCCTGAGGCGTGGTTCATTCACACGCCCGGCTTAAAAGTAGCTGCG
>JAEURM010000258.1 GCA_016789245.1 Anaerolineales bacterium | reverse complement strand
GTGGGCATGGGCTTGCTGAGTTTAGATGGCCGTGTTTTGCGCGTGAATCTCGCCACCTGCGCCATTTCTGGCTACACCGAAGCGGAACTAATGCAACGCACTGACCGTGACAATGTTCATCCGGCTGACCGCGATTTAGATGCGGAACTGGCCCAGCAATTGGTGCACGGTGAACGTGATACCTACGTGGTGGAAAAGCGCTATGTGCGCAAAAACGGCGAGGTGTTTTGGGCGCGCGTCAATCTTTCACTAGTGCGTGATAACACTGGGCAACCGGCCTACCTTGTTGGAATGATGGAAGACATTGATGACCAAAAACGCGCCGCTGAACGCTTGGCCGCCCAAGACGCTGAGCACCGGCTGTTGTTGGAGCAACGTGTGGCCCAACGCACGGAAGAACTCAAGCAAATCAATCAACTGCTTCAGCAAAAGGCCGCGCAAGAAGCGGTGGTGAATGAGCGCACGCGGCTGGCGCGTGATTTGCATGACGCCGTAACCCAAACCCTGTTTGCGGCCACGTTGATTGCGGATGTGCTCCCGGATATTTGGAAGGCCAACCAAACCGAGGGCCACCGGCGCTTGGAAGAGTTGCGGCAACTGACGCGCGGCGCGTTGGCCGAAATGCGCACCTTACTGGTGGAATTGCGGCCTAATGCGTTGGTGGAAACGCCGCTCAGCACCTTGCTCCGCCAACTAACAGAAGCCTTAGGCGGCCGCGCCCGCGTTAACATTCAACTCAACATTGAAGGCGATTGCCCGCTACCGCCTGATGTAAAAATTGCGCTCTACCGCATCGCACAAGAAGCCTTGAACAACGTCATTAAGCACGCCCGCGCTCCGCAAGCCATTCTCAATTTGCGCTTTGGCAAACCGCTCCGGCTCACACTGGCCGATAACGGCTCCGGCTTTAATGCCGACTCTGTAACGGGCGACCATTTGGGCCTAAAGATTATGCGGGAACGGGCGGAGGCCATTGGGGCGAAGCTCAACGTGTACAGTGAATTAGGTGAAGGCACCCAAGTCTCGGTGCTGTGGGAGGAAGCCCCATAATGCCAAATAAAATCCGGGTGATGCTTGTGGATGACCACAACGTCGTACGCTCCGGCCTCGGCGCTTTTTTGGCCGCCATGCCGGATCTAGAGTTGGTGGGCGAAGCCGAAAACGGCGATGAGGCCATTTTGCGGTGCGGGGTCTTGCATCCAGATGTAGTGCTCATGGACTTAATGATGCCGGTGATGGATGGGGTCACCGCCACTCGGCACATCCGCCAAAAACACTCGGCTACACAAGTGATTGCCCTCACCAGCTTTCAGGAAGATGCGCTCGTTCAAAACGCACTCGAAGCGGGCGCTATTGGGTATTTGATGAAGAGCATCTCCGCCCATGAGCTGGCCACGGCTATTCGCGCCGCACACAACGGCAAAGTCACCCTCGCGCCAGAAGCCGCACAGGCCCTCATCCGCGCCAGCCAGCAACCAGCTGAACTAGATGCACTGACAGAGCGCGAACACGCCGTGCTCAAACTGATGGTGGAAGGCCTCAACAACGCCGAGATTGCCGAGCACCTCAGCATCAGCCTATCCACAGTGAAATTTCATATCAGTAACATTCTCTCTAAGTTTGCGGTGGAGAACCGTGTGGCGGCGGTGGCATTGGCCATGCAAAAGAAACTGGTTTGAAGCCGTTCAGCCGCTTTGTAACCCAGCGCCTAGCCTTGTTGCTGGGCGCTTTTGATTCACACCTAGCCACTTGACTAGTCATAAACTCACCCAATGATGGGGGCAGGCCACGCGCGGCAGGCTTACACTGCCAGTTGAGGCCGCGATGAAACGCATCCTGTTAGCTGATGCTGATAGCAATTTACGCTCCGCATTAGGGTTAATACTAGAAACGCGCTTGGAAGCGCAAATTGTGGGGCAAGCAACCTCTATGCCGGAATTATTGCAGATGATGCCGCAACTGCAACCGGATTTAGTTTTGATGGATTGGGAATTATCCGGCAAACCGCTCTCACCCGTTGGCCGCGTGCAAACCGTGCGCCAGATGGCACCGCAGGTCAAAGTCCTAATCGCCAGCATCCGGCCCGAAGTGGCCGCCTTAATCAACGCCGCCGATGCTGATGGCTTTATTAATAAATCTGATTTACCCGAAGCGATTTTGGCGGCGTTCCGTTTAGCCCTTACTCACCATGTTTGATTCACCTTCCTTCATGCTCCTCACTTTAGCCGCTAAAGCGCTCTTAGGCCAACTCCCGTGGCGCTGGCCGCTGGTTGCACTGCTCTACCGCGTGGTTGGCTTTGCCATGTTTCAAGTTCTCATCGCCGTCATCCTAGCTGTGTTGGGCAACGTTCAGCCGTGGGCCACATCTGCCGCTTGGTGGCCCATCACCGCCGCACTCACTAGCTTTGCTGGGCTGTTCCTCCTTATTTGGCTCTTTCGGCGCGAGGGTGTCTGTTTCTTTGAGCTTTATCACTTTGAACGCCAAAGCTGGCGCACGGATGCGCTCTTGACATTGGGCATCTTAGTTTTATCTGGCCCGGTGAGCTACCTGCCCGGCCCATTGGTGGGCAACTGGCTATTTGGCGATGTGACCATTGCTTACGCGATGTTCTTTAGCCCCTTGCCCATGTGGGCGCTCATTATC
>JAEURM010000257.1 GCA_016789245.1 Anaerolineales bacterium | reverse complement strand
GCGTTTAGAGCGTGCCTTAGCCAAGCTGGAAGGCGTGCAGGCGGCCAGCGTTAGCTTTGCCACCGAGAAGGCGGCGGTGAAATACATTCCCACGCTTATTACGCAAGCGGAATTACGGAGCGCCGTGAGCGCCGCTGGCTTTGAAGCAGTGGTGGTGGAGGGCAACGCCGAAGATGCCGAGCGGCTGGCGCGCGAAAAAGAAATTGCGCATCAAAAACATTTGCTCACCGTTGGGCTTCTGCTCACTGTGCCGCTGTTTGTGCTTTCCATGGCCAATGATTTTGGCCTACTGCCCAATTTCTTTTTAGATGCCGAGCATTTAGCCCACGGCAACCGCCACCCTGCCGCGTGGTTTTTATGGCTGATGTTTGCGCTGGCCACGCCGGTGCAATTCTATGTGGGCTGGCAATACTACGTGGGCGCATACAAATCTTTGCGCAACGGCGCGGCTAACATGGATGTGCTGATTGCGATGGGTAGTTCCGCCGCGTATTTCTACTCGCTTCCCATTTTGTTCGGCTGGCTGGGCGGCCACGTGTACTTTGAAACTGCCGCCGTCATCATCACGCTGATTGTGTTGGGCAAGTTTTTAGAAGCGCGCGCCAAAGGCCGCACCAGTGAAGCCATTAAGAAACTGATGGGCTTGCGGCCCAAAACCGCCCGCGTCATCCGCGCTGGCGTGGAGGCGGATGTGGCTATTGATGAAGTGCGCGTGGCGGATGTGGTGGTAGTGCGGCCCGGCGAACGTTTGCCGGTAGATGGCGTGGTGGTGGAAGGCAAATCCACTGTAGATGAATCCATGCTCACGGGTGAGCCTCTGCCGGTGGAGAAACGCCCTGGCGCGGCGGTGGTGGGCGGCACCATTAACAAGCAAGGCTCGTTTACGTTTGAAGCCACCAAAGTGGGGCGGGATACCGCGCTGGCGCAAATTATCAAATTAGTGGAAGAAGCACAGGGCAGTAAAGCGCCCATCCAAAAATTAGCGGATCAAGTTTCGGCGGTGTTTGTGCCCATCGTCATCGTCATCGCCGCCATCACGGCGGTGGTATGGTACGCAGTCACCGGCAACTTTGCGGAGGCGCTCATTCACGCTGTGGCCGTGCTGGTGATTGCCTGCCCGTGTGCGCTGGGTTTGGCCACCCCTACCGCCATCATGGTAGGTGCCGGCCGTGGCGCAGAATTGGGCATCCTGTTCAAATCGGCGGAGGCCCTGCAACGTGCCGGGAACGTAAAAACCGTGGTGCTGGATAAGACCGGCACCATTACACGCGGCAGACCGACGGTGACGAACATTGTTACTGGTAATTGGGTATTGGAAGGAAATACACCAATAACCAATAACCAATTACTCCAACTAGCCGCTTCCGCCGAGAAGGCTAGTGAGCACCCATTGGGTGAAGCCATTGTGGCGGCGGCTACCGAGCACGGTTTACGGCTTGAGCCGGTGACTAACTTCAATGCCATTGCGGGCAAAGGCCTAAGCGCGCACGTGGCGGGCCGCGAAGTGCTCATTGGCACCGCCCGCCTAATGGAAGAGCGCGGCCTAACCTTGAACGGCTTGGGTGAGAAAGTGACTCAACTTCAGGCTGAAGCCAAAACGCCGATGCTGGTGGCTTTGGATAACAACGTAGCGGGCGTAATTGCGGTGGCGGATAGCGTGAAAGATGGTTCAGCCGAAGCCATTGCCCAATTGCAACAATTGGGCTTGGAAGTGGTGATGCTGACGGGTGATAACCAAAAAACCGCCGAAGCCATTGGCCGCGAAGTAGGCGTAAACCAAGTCATTGCCGAAGTTTTGCCGGGCGAGAAAGCCGCGCAAGTCAAACGCTTACAATCCGCAATCAGCAATTCAAAATCCGCCATTGCGATGGTGGGTGATGGTATTAATGATGCGCCTGCGTTGGCCCAAGCGGATGTGGGCTTTGCCATTGGCACCGGCACAGATGTGGCGTTGGCCGCCGCGCCTGTGACGCTGATGAGCGGTGATTTGCGCGGTGTGCCGCGAGCCGTGCGGTTATCCAAGGCAGTGCTCAATACCATCAAGCAAAACTTGTTCTGGGCCTTCTTCTACAACATCATCTTAATTCCGGCGGCGGCGCTGGGCTTTTTGCAACCGGTTCTGGCGGCGGGCGCGATGGCGTTCAGCTCTATCTTTGTGGTGAGCAACAGCCTGCGCCTGCGCCAAAAGAAACTATGAAAAAGATTGTACTCTTACTGATTGCTCTGCTATGGTTGGCCGCTTGTGCGCCGGCTGGCGGCACAGCTCAACCTATTACGCTAGTGTCTAAAGATATCAACTACAGCACTACTACACTGGAAGTAACAGCTGGCCAGCCAGTAGCGCTGACGCTCATCAATGAAGGCGTGCTGGAACATGACTTTAGCATCGAAGAGATTGCTGTCACCAGCGTCTCAGAAACTAATCCGGCTGACCATAGCCACGCCGTAGGCGATTTACATGCCGCCGTGAAGCCGGGCGAGACGAATGTGCTTAACTTTACGCCCACCGAGCCGGGGACGTATGAATTTTATTGCACAGTGGCCGGCCACAAAGCCGCAGGCATGGTGGGAACATTAATTGTGAAGTAGCCAAGCCGCACAAACTTGGGTAACATCTACAGGCCGGGCCTAGCGTCCGGCCTTTGCTCATCTATTGGTAAGAATTT
>JAEURM010000256.1 GCA_016789245.1 Anaerolineales bacterium | reverse complement strand
GTGTGAGAGGCCTTCGGGCTTACGTGGCGGTGCGCAACTGCGCTTTTACCGTCTCAAACGCAAAAAGCCGAAGACCTGTAAGGCTTCGGGAAACGACGCGCGCGCTTCAGTCCGGGTAAAAAATTCATCGTGGCGGCATTATGACGAACAATGGTTAAACCGTCATTAGGTTAAGCGCAACAATTTTTGAGCGGATGTTTGGGCAGGTTGTGGGCAATAGAGGTGATGCGGGTAAACGGATGGTAAAAGATTTAGGTTAGGGAGCGCAATCATACAACTGCGTAGCGCCGCCCGGGCCAGTGTTAACTGGTTGCGATGAATTGCCTTGCCACAAATTACTGGGCACGGTTTGGCAGTTGGCCGTTATCCATTGCGTGAGCGAATTATTCTCGGCTTGGGGCGGCGTGGGCACATTGTTGCCGGCGTTGCCTTGCGGCGGTTGTGGCCCGCGTTGCTCACTCATTAGGAAGAAGCGCACGTCGCCCGCGCTCACCATCTGCGCTAATTGTTCAGCGGTGAGGATGTTATCTCGCCCACTAAAGCCACCCAGTGCTATTACTGGCTCACCCGTTTGCAAAATAATGGGCGCGGCGGTGTTGGCGTTCAGGGTGGCCGCCAACCACTTCTCGCCGTTGCGCTGGCTGAGGAGATATTGCGTGAGTTGCGTACTACCCTCCACGTTTTGCGTGCGGCGGACTTGGAAAACAGCCTGGCCGTTGCCGTTTCTTTGAAGTAATTCCGGCCCCGCGAACGGTAGCGCCACATCAGTGCTGATGAGGGGCGTAACGCTCCAAGCGGCGGGCGCGATGAGCAGAGCCAGCACAGTAACGGCCAAACTAGCGGCAGGGCGGTTGCGCCAAATTAACACGGCGGCAATGAGGGCGGCCACGCTCACCACCGGAACAAGCCAAACTGCCCACGTGGGGAAGGCGCTGACGATAAAAATTTCCACAGCTACGCCGCCCACCAGCGCGGCCAGCAGTGCCCATTTGGAACGGTTCCCCACATCCCAAATTTGCACTAACCCCGCGCCTGCCAAAATGGCAATAGCCGGTGAGAGCATCTCTAAATAATAGCGGTGGAACAAACCCGCAAAGCTGAAAAAGATAACTTGCGGAATGAGCCACAGCCCCCACAGCCACGCGGCGGGTTTGCGCCACAGGAGCGCGAGGCTGACGAGGGCGAGCGGTAAAAGCCAACTGGCTTGCCCGGCCAATTGTGAATTGAACAAGCGGAATACACTCGCATTACCAGTTTCGTTGCCCATTGGCCCGCCGCCACCATTGGGGCCACGGCCCGGCCCGGCATCATCATTAGGTGGCCCTTGCGGCGGTTGGCCACCTTGTGGGTTGAAGTTGGGGCCTTGGCCCGGCTGGCCGTTGGGTGGGAACTGGCCTTGATTGTTTGGCCCGCCGCTTAAACCGACTGCGCCCGCAATTTGGCCCAGCCGCGTAGTGCCGTTGTGGCCCGTAATTAATTCCATCACAGTGTTGTTGGTGCTACTGCCTACAAACGGGCGCGCGCTGGCAGGCGTGGCATCCACCGCCAAGCCCCACGCTAAAGAAACTACGCCAATCAGCACAGACGCCAGTGCCAAATTTAGGATGCGCCGGAGCCAAGGGGTGGGCGCAAACAAAAAGTATAGGCCCAACACAGCGGGCAAAATCAAAAACGCTTGCAGTTGTTTGATGTTGAAGCCAAGGCCGATGAATAACGCGCTGAGCAAGAACCATTTGAGTTTGCCCGCTTCGGCGGCCTTGAGCGCGGCCCACGCGGCCAGCAGGGAGGTGAGCACCAGTTGCGCATCCATAGTGTTGTTGCGGTTGGCCGCAATGCTGATGGGCGTGAGGGTGAGAAAGAGCGCGGCTAACACTCCAGCGGTGGGGCCAAAATAGCGGCGCGCCAGCCAGTAGGTGAGCGGCACACACAACACGCCCGCCAACGCTTGCGGCAAATGCATGGCCCAGCCGCTAAAACCAAGGCGTTGCGTGGCCCACACTTGCACCCATAAACCCAGCGGCGGCTTATCCACGCTTACAAAACCGCCAGGGTCAAATGAAACATAGAAGAAATTGTGCCAACTCTGGCCCATGCTCTTTACGGCGGCGGCGTAGTACAAGTTGCCGTAGCCGTTGGCATCTAAATTAAAGAAGTGCAGAAAGATGGCCAAGCCAATAATGGCGGCCAGCGTCGCGCGGTGCCAGAGTTGGGTGGGTTGGGTGTTAGGGGCGAGAGTAGGTAAACGCATACGCCAACTGTGCCACGCACTGATTTAGAAGTGGTTTAGAGGGTGTAAAAGGGGTGTTTAATTTTGTTTGGGCGGGTTTTGCATAGAATTACGCGAAAAGTGAGTGTGTTAGCCTGCCGATTAATTGGCAGGCTTATGCATCACCCAACAACCCCATCGCCTGCGCAATCTGTGCGCGCACGCTGGCGGGGGCGGTGCCGCCCAGCACCGTACGCCGCTCTACCGCCGCGCGGAAATCAAAGGCCGTGGCCGCATCTTCAGTGAACAGCGGGCTGTAAGATTGAAGAGTGCTTAACGGCAACGCCCCTTCCGCCTGCATCTGGCTTCCTTGTTCCTTCACTATTCTGCCCACCACATGATGCGCCTCCCGAAATGGCAAACCTTTGCGCACCAAATAATCCGCTAACTCAGTAGCGAGGAGCGAAGGCTCTAGTGCGGCGTGCATTTTTTGG
>JAEURM010000255.1 GCA_016789245.1 Anaerolineales bacterium | reverse complement strand
CCGGCCCTTAATCTTTGTAGCGGTTAAGGCTTTCGCGGATGCGGTCATCCTTTTCAAACAAATCCAGCACGGGGCGGCTAGCGCCCACATGCACAAAAATGGCATCAAACATTGGCACCAAGTGCAAATCAATCAGCCGCCCGGAGCGCACGCCCGCAATATCGGCCACTTCTTGGCAGTAATAAATGGCGGAGAAGCGCGTGATGCCGCCCTCGCTCAAAGTTTCAAAAACCAAGTCTGCCGGTTGCAGGCCAAACTGGGGCCGCTCTGGATTGGAGTTGCCAATTTGCACCAAGATGGGCCGCACTTGCGCCAAGCGAGATTGAGACGTGGGCAGGCCAGTGAACGGGCAGGCCGTTACATCGGATTCCGCCAGCGGCGTGGCGGTGGGCGCGGGTGTAGCAGTAGCGGGCGGAACCGTGGGCGCGGCTGGCGTGAGCGCTGGCTCAGTTGCGCCTGCTACGGTGGGCGCTGAGGTAGCTGGCACACTCAACGTTGGCGGGGCGGAGGTGCAAGCCGCTAATAAAACGATGAGCGTCAGGGCTGTTAGGTAGCGCGAAAGCGAATCTGAAAACTTGAGTCTTGTGCGCGCTACCTGACAGCTCTTGAAACTATTTGTTTTCATAAACTCTCCACAATCGCTAGCAACTCGGCGGTGTTGGTGCCAAGGCGCAAGTGGTGCAAATGCGTATTAGCCAGCAAAGCGTTAAGCGTTTCACTGTTGCGTTTGAGCATAGGCGGCTCATCCCAAAATACAGTGTTGCCCGCCACGCGTTCACGGGCGGCTTCCACACTGATGGGCGTTAAACCGGTTTGGCCGTTCTCACTCCGCTCAGCAAAGCATAAGTGAATTTCTCGTGGCGTCAGCACGTTTTCCACCACGCGCTCCGGGTGTAGGGCGCGCAAGTTCACCACCGTTTTGCTCTGCTCACGCACTTGCACACGTTCACCTGCGTACTCCGGAAAAAGCGCCAACACGTCATCGCGCAATTTTACTTCGCCAATGGGGTAGCCCCCAATTTCAAATTGATTAGCGGAAAAATCGTTGCGGATGAGAAGCATGCCATCCGCCAGAAAGTGCCAACCGGCCCGCAAAAGCTGAAGCGCCGTGGTGGATTTGCCAATATTGTGCGTGCCAATGAGTGCCACCAATTTTTGCTGCGCCGCATCCACCACACAGGAGGCATGAATCATAGCCCAATGTAAAAATGAAAAATTAAGAATGTAGTGATCAATAAAATAGCGGCTGACAAGCTGAGTTTGTTCGGCCAAAGGACGTGCCAGCACAACAAAGGCTTCTCGGGTCTGCAAGCTACCCACACCATGCCCCCATTCACCAGCGGAAACTGAAAGCCAACTGGTGGAGCCGCTGTAAGTGAGCTTTTCTGGCCAATCTGGTGATAAAGACTCCCTCGGTGAGGGACGTTCAGCGAACTCTAAGCCGAAGTATTCGGACCGATGAGTCCCCAAACTAAAGCGTTTTTCTGATAGATGGGCCGCATGAAGAAGGACAGGATTATTTGCTGTTATAAACACTTGTTGACTCAAGGCTCTGAAATTCCACTCATGAGTCTGCGCGTTGGTCTTCCGCGACCAAAAATCTTCGGGGGGAATAATTAAGTCCATAGATGAGGTATCTTACAACTCAAATTCCGCCAGCACCGGCAAATGGTCTGAGGCGCTGGCGGCTTCTGACGCATCATCCACTACGCGGCAGGCACGCAGGCGCGGCGCAAAATGTTTATGAGCTAAAACGTAATCATAGCGCGTGGTAAGGTTGCCGGGCCGCCACGTAAAACCATCCGCGTGCGGGTTGGCTTGGCGGAAACAATCCACGTAGCCAGCTTTGAGCAAACGGCTAAGCGCCCAGTGAAAAACCAAATTGAACTGTAAAACCTGCACGCGCCGCATCCGCGCCGGATTGTTTTTTTGGAGCACACGATCACCGGGCGCAATCGCGTTCAAGTCTCCCACAATTAAGTGCGGGCCAAGGTTCTGCTGGCGAATGCGCTGAAGCAGTGCGCCCACCGCGCGCCAACGGTGCAACTCAAATGGCAAAAGTAAGTAAGGAAGAAAGTGGATATTAAAAATAGTGATGGGTGAGTGGTGATTGGGCTGTAGTGTTACTTCAAGTACGGCTTGCGTAAGCGGCGGGCGGTTGTGAATTTGCCACACCGTGATGGGCCAGCGGGAAAGCAAAGCTACGTGTTTATCACCACTGCCGCGCGCCCACACCGGCTGAAAGTTAAAGTGCGCGGCTAACTTCTGCACCACGGCTTCATCATTGGCTTCAGTCAGCGCCACCACATCCGCGCCCGCGTGTTGAAGCACAGCCGTGAGGGCAGGCAAGCGCTCGGCCGCGCCGCCATCCATGTTGTAGGCTAAAACTTTCACCGCGCAAACTCTTGATGCCAAATTTGCGCCGTGAGCACGCCCATCAGCAAGCGAGAAGCATCCGTGTGTTGGGCTTGATGAGCGGCCCGCAACCGTTGCACTTCTGCCGGAACAAAATAGCCGGTTTCTGCCAGCGCGGTGGGATGCAGAGCGTCTTCTGCCCAAGCGGGTAACTGTGCGGCCCGAAACCAAGCGGCATGCGGGGATGCAAGGCCGCGTTTGGGTTGGGCCAAAACAGCGGGCGGCAAGTATTTTTGCAAGCCGGTGCGTAATAACAGTTTGTTGCCTTTAGGGCTAAGTTTGTATTCCGGCGGCAGGCTGGCGCAAAATT
>JAEURM010000254.1 GCA_016789245.1 Anaerolineales bacterium | reverse complement strand
TTACGCGTACGCATGTGCTGTTTGAGTTTGCGCCGCTTTCAATGGAAGTGGTGGCGTGGGTAGGCGCGATCACGGCCATTCTCGCGGCGACCATCGCCGTGGCGCAAATGGATATTAAACGCGTGCTGGCCTATTCCACCATCTCGCAACTCGGCTTCATGATTGCGGCCGTCGGCCTTGGCGGTTACGTGGCCGGCGTGTTCCACCTCGTCACGCACGCCTTCTTCAAAGCCTTGTTGTTCCTCGGCTCCGGCTCGGTTATTCAAGCCATGGAACGGGGTGCGCATCATGCGCATGATCATTCTGACCCACAAGATATGCGCAACATGGGCCGGCTGTGGGCGCGTTTGCCTATTACCAAGTGGGTGTACTTAATTGGCGCGTTAGCGTTGGCTGGTTTGCCTCCACTTTCCGGCTTCTTCTCCAAAGATGAAATTTTGTTGGATGCTTTTGAGAAGAATCAAGCTATCTATATCATTTTGGTGGTGGCCGCCTTCTTCACCGCTTTTTACATGGGTCGCCAACTGTTCATGGTGTTTTTTGGCCAAGCCCGCACCGCCAGCGCCGAACATGCCGCAGAAAGCCCGGCTGTGATGACGACGCCGCTGATTATTCTGGCCGTGCTCTCCGTGGGGGCAGGGGCGCTCAATTGGCCCGGCCTGCATTGGTTTAGTGATTGGCTCGGCCACACGTTAGGTGAGCATGAAGTGCTGGAATTTAACTGGACGGTGGCAGGCCTTTCCACCAGCTTGGCGTTGCTGGCCTTGGGCGCGGCGTATGCGCTGTATAGCCGCGCGTACGCCAAAGCGGGGGATAGTGACCCGCTCCAAAACGTGCTTGGCCCGGTCTTCAAATTCCTGCAAAACAAATGGTATGTGGATGAAATTTACGGCTTTTTGATTGTAAAGCCGTTCAACGCGCTTTCACAACTCACCGCACGCGCCATTGATTTGGGTGGCATTGATATGACGTTCACCAATTTTGGTGAACTGGCCCGCGAAGTTGGACGCGGCTTCTCCCGCTTGCAACGCGGCTATGCCCGTGGTTACGCATTGGTGATGTTTGTGGGGGTGGTGGTGGTTTTGGCTTTATTCTTAGTGGTTCGTTGATTTCGGCGCGAAACGTGAAACGTAATCCGTTCACGCTTCACGTTTTACGCTTCACGTTATGGACTTGCTCTTCTCAACTCTGACTCTCGTCACTTTCTTCCCGCTGGTGGGCGTGGTGCTGTTGGCGTTGGTGCCTGCCGCGCAAAAGAACACTCTGCGGGCGGTGGCTTTTGGCACCGCCCTCATCACCTTCGCGCTCTCGCTCGTCATGCTGGCGCAGTTCAACGCGGAAGATGCCGGCTTTCAACTGGTGGTGCGCGCGCCATGGTTTGCCTTCGGCGCCCTCGCCGTTGAATATCATTTGGGCATAGATGGTATCAGTATTTTGCTCGTGCTCCTCACCACCTTCCTCGTGCCCATCGCCATCGCTTCCACCACCCACGCTGTAGAAGAGCGCGTCAAAGAATTTATGATGCTCTTCCTGTTGTTGGAAGTGGGCATGGTGGGCGTGTTTGTAGCGTTGGATTTGGTGCTCTTTTACGTTTTCTGGGAATTCACCCTCCTGCCCATGCTCTTCCTCATCGGCATTTGGGGCGGTGAGCGGCGCACTGGCGCGGCTGTAAAATTCTTTCTTTATACGTTCGCCGGTTCAATTTTCATGCTGGTGGCCATTCTTTGGCTGGGCTTCACCTACAACACTTTTTCTCTCCCGCAACTCATTCAGCAAGGCATTGCGGCCAATGTGCAGATGTGGTTGTTTGCGGCGTTTGCGCTGGCTTTTGCCATCAAAGTGCCGGTGTGGCCTTTGCACTCTTGGTTGCCAGAAGCGCACGTGGAAGCGCCTACGGCCGGTAGTGTGATTTTGGCCGGCGTATTGCTGAAGTTGGGCACGTATGGTTTTGTGCGGTTTAATCTCGGCCTGTTCCCGCACGCCGCCGTGCAATTTGCGCCGCTGTTGGGAGTGTTGGCCGTCATCGGCATTGTGTACGGCGCTGTAGTTTCCTACGCCCAAATGGATGCGAAGAAGTTGGTGGCCTATTCATCCGTCAGCCACTTGGGCTTCGTCATGCTTGGCCTGTTTGCTCTCAACCCGCTCGGCTTGCAGGGCGCTATCTTGCAGATGATTAATCACGGCCTCAGCACCGGCGCGCTGTTCCTGTTGGTGGGCTTCATCTACGAACGGCGGCACACGCGCCAACTGGCGCAATTTGGCGGCTTGTGGAAAGTGATGCCCGCCTACGCCGCGCTCTCGCTGATTGTGTTTTTCTCCTCAGCGGGCTTGCCCGGCCTCAATGGCTTTGTGGGTGAGTTCACCATTTTGCTCGGCGCATGGAATGGGTATGGCACTGGCTGGTTTGCGGGCATAGCGGCGCTGGGCGTAATTTTGGCCGCGGTGTACATGCTCTGGCTCTTCCAGAAAATGTTCCAAGGTGAAGTAACGCACGCCGAAAACAAAAACCTGCCGGACTTAACCCGCCGTGAAGTGCTTCTACTGGTGCCGTTGCTGTTCTTTATTTTCTGGATAGGCCTGTATCCCAAGCCATTCTTTGAACTGATGGCGCCGGCCGTGAACCAGCTGGCCGCCACCCTGCAAGCCGCCGCCGTGGCGATGAAGTAACCAATAACCAATTCTCTAATTCTCTAGCCCTCATGACTGTTTCTGATTTGACCGTTCTTCTTCCTCTGCTCTGCCTTG
>JAEURM010000253.1 GCA_016789245.1 Anaerolineales bacterium | reverse complement strand
AACGTCACATCACCCAGTGAAGCGAGAAAGTTGAGCGTCCAATTCCACAACGGCGTCATGGCAGGTTTAATATTTTCTGGCTCGGTAACCAAACCACTGGCCGCGCAGTACGCCGTGTATAAACTGTGGCGGAATGTTAGCCGGTCACGGCCTTGCTTCACTAATAGCCGCTTGTTCACCAAAGTATCTAAGTAGGCGTTTGGGTCAAGTTCCATCTCGCCCGTAGCATTGCGGAAGGCGGGCGTACACACTTCTTTGAGCGTGGCTTTGGACAAGCCAGCCGCATCTTCGGTGTTGAGCAGGGCCAAACCAATCTTATTTAGCGCCAAGCGTTCATTGGGTTTTAGATTGAGCCGTGTAAAGCCAGCTTCGAGCCAATTGGCCGGGCGTGGGCCACGGCCATCACCAGCCAGTGTGGCCCAAATGCGGTGCGTCAGTTCAAACACCGAGCGGCCTTGGTAATTCAGCCGCAACCAACCTATGAGCAGGTGTAAATCTGGCTCGGTGGGCGCGTTGAGTTTGCGGTTTTTACTGCGGAGCGTTTGCCATGCGGCCTGCCACTGACTGAGCAGAGCGGCATAATCATTCTGCGCTGGCGGGGCTACATGCACTGGCGCAAAGCCCAGTTGCGTGAGCGGGCCGTAACCCTTTAGCCCAGCCGCGGCCAACAGGCGATGCGCAGGGTATTTTTGCTTAAATTGTGCCAGCCAACCCACAATCGTTTCCATTTGCGCGGCTTGCACATCATCAAACCCATCCAGCAAAATTAAGCAGTGGCCGTTTTGGAATTTGCCCCGCAAGAAGCGGCCCAGCGCGGCGGCTGTAATGGCGGAAGCCCGCATTTGGGCGGCGGCAATCAGCGGTGCGCTCACGTCATCATTGGGCTTAAGTGGCAAATCTAAATCGGCCACGTGGATGAAGATGGGCATGGGGTTGCCGGGGAAGAGTTTTTCATCACTCCGCGCCGCGCGGCTGGCGAGGTGGGCCAACAACGTACTTTTGCCACTGCCCAAATTGCCAATCAGCACCAATGGCGCATCGCCGCTCACCACTTCTTCCACGCTCACTGTGGGGGCGCGGTAGGTGGCCGCCATCTCCGGCCAATCATAAAAAACGGGGATGATGGCGTTTAGGTCTTCATCTTCAACGGCGCGGTTAGGGTCAATCTCTAATTCAGGCGTAAAGAAGCGGGTAGGCACCCATACTTCATCCAGCGTGAACAGTTGCCCCGCTGAGTGGCTGGTTTGGGCGTAGCGCAGAACATCATCGCGCCAATTACGCTCCGTGCCAGAGGTGAGGCGTTCCCGCAATTGACCGAATTGTTTAGCAATCGCCTCACGCGCGGCCCACAGGCGCTCACGTTGCCAAAATAATAGCAGGCCAATGCCCGTTGCTACTGCAAAGCCAAGCCAGAAGGAGAAGAAATCAATGGGAGGCATGTTTATACAAAATTACCCAGCATATAAAATTCGGCCACAGCCCACGCATTGGGCCACATCCCCCCGCCGCGCAATTTGGCGTAAGGCGGCGGTGGGTTCAATGCCGCAAGCCGCGCACACATCATCATCGAGCTTGGCCACGGCTCGGCCTTTCTTGGTCTGCCGCAATTGCTCATAGAGTGTACGGTCTGCGGCGGCAATGGGCGTAGTGGCGGCTTCGCGTTGTGCTTGCATTTCGCTTACGTGCGTGGTTAAAGTTTCGCGTTCGGAGGCCAGTGCGCCGTTCAAAACCAACATGGCATTCTCGGCAGTTTGGCGTTGTGTTTGCGCTTGCGCCAGTGCGCCCTCAACGGCTTCCAAATCCATTAAAGCCGCCAGTTCTTTTTCTTCCACTTCCATCAACCGGCGCTTGAGTGACTCAATTTCTGCTTGTAAATCTTTCAGCTCTTTGGGGTTGCGGATAGTGCCACCATATAAACGGCCTTCGGCTTCTTTAATTTTGGTGGTGAGGGCTTGCGCGTCTAACTCAATATCATGGGCGGCGGCGCGGGCGGCGCGGTGAACGGTTTCGGCGGCAGTGAGGGCTTTTTGGGCGGCCAGCACGGCCGGGTTACTACTCAGCGCCTGCTCAATTTCCGCCAACCGTATCCGGCCAGCGTCTAGCTCTAAATCTAAGGCCTGCAAACGGAAGAGGGTTCCTACACGGCTCATGCAGGCGATTATAGCCCAACCATCCAATGGCGCTGGCGTTTCCCAACCACGTCTAACTATTGGCGGTGCGGGCTTCCGCTAGAATACGCCGCATGGTCTCCCGGCAGGAATGGAAAAAAATCACCGCTTGGTCAGTGGGGATATTGTTGGTTTTGACGATTCCTTACCTCATCGCTTATGCCACGCCAGCACCCTATGTGTTTGGCGGCATCTTGTTTAACATTGAAGATGGTTATTCCTACTTGGCCAAAATCCGGCAGGGCTGGCGTGGAGAGTGGCTATTCACACTGCCATATACGGCCGAGCCGGGGCCGGGGATTTTTGTGTATGGCTACTATTTGTTTCTCGGTCATGTGGCCCGCATACTCGGTATGAGTGTTGATGTGATGTACCACGCCGCGCGGCTGGTGAGCGGCTTGGCCCTCTTGCTCACAGCCTATCGTATGGTGGCCCACTTTTTGGAACAGCCGGCCACACGTTTTTTGACGTGGTTATTTTTTGTTCTCAGCTCTGGCTTAGGCTGGCTGGCCGCTTTTGTGTTTCCCAGTGAAGTGCCGCCCTATGATTTATGGGTGACCGAGTCAATTCCCTTCCTCACAC
>JAEURM010000252.1 GCA_016789245.1 Anaerolineales bacterium | reverse complement strand
GGGAACCTACGATGCCGAAGGAAATGATTTAACCGAAAAACATTGCGTTCATCAAAGACTAGTTGCATTCCAATGGAATGGTGAGACCGCTACGCCCATCGCAAACATCACAGGTTGCGTAATACGCGAAGATTTATATGGGGTATTACTAAAAGACTTTGATAACGATGGTCAAACCGAAATTCTAGCGGCCAAGACAGACTTTGATTCTTCAGGTCGAAGAATTGACGTCACAGAAATTTACAAATGGAACGGCTCACAATTTGTGTTCTGGGATGACGTGCCCGGACAGCCGTAACGGAACACGCACTACGCAACACGCAAAAATACAGGAGAGCGCATGACAAATTCTTATGATGCAATCGTCATTGGGGGCGGGCACAACGGCCTCATCCATGCCGCGTACTTGGCCAAAGCGGGCAAGAAGGTGGTGGTGCTGGAACGGCGGCACTTGGTGGGCGGCGCGGCCGTCACCGAGGAAATTTACCCGGGCTTCAAGTTCACCGAATTTTCTTACGTGGTGAGCTTGCTCAGGCCAGAAGTTATCCGCGATTTGGAACTGCCCAAGCACGGCCTCACCATTTTGCCCCTGCCCAGCACCTTTACGCCGCTGACGAACGGCGATTACTTTGCCGCGTGGGATGACCACGATAAAACGCGGCGCGAGATTTACCGGCACTCGCCTAAAGATGCTGACGCTTACGATGAGTACAGCCGCCAGATGGCACGGATGGCCATGGCCGTTAAGCCCATCCTCAGCATGATTCCGCCTGACCCCACTACCCTCAATCCCAAAGATTTGCTTGGGTTGGCCAAGCTGGGTGGCCATGCGGCAGGTTTGAACGAAAAAGATTTTTACAACCTCGCCAAGCTGTTGACGATGAGCGCGGCCGATTTGCTGGACGAGTGGTTTGAGTGTGACCCGCTCAAAGGCACCAAGAGCGCCAGCGGCATCATCGGCACGTTCCTCGGCCCGCGTTCGCCCGGCACGGCCTACGTTTTGCTTCACCACTACATGGGCGAGATTGATGGCGCTTTCCGCGCATGGGGTTTTGCCAAAGGCGGCACGGGCGGCATCAGCAATTCCATTGCCAGCGCCGCCAAAGCGCTGGGTGTGGAAGTACGGCTCAACGCCTCGGTTTCGCAAATCATTGTGAAGAATGGCCGCGCGGTGGGCGTGGCGCTGGAGAGCGGCGAGGAAATTTACGCCAAATACGTGAGCAGTAGCCTTGACCCGAAGCGCACGTTCTTGAAGCTGACTGACCCGAAGCAACTGCCGAGCGATTTTGTAGAAGCCATTCGGCGTTACAAGATTCGCGGCTCTTCGGGCAAAGTGAATCTGGCGCTGAGCGGCTTACCCAACTTCACCGCCCTGCCCGGTGAGGGCGCGCTCCATCGCGGTGCTATCTCCATCAGCCCGAGCATGGATTACATTGAGCGCGCGTACGATGACGCCAAGTACGGCCACTTCTCACGCAAGCCGTACATTGATTGCATCCTGCCTTCCATGATTGACCCGGATATGGCCCCGCCCGGCCAGCATGTGATGAGTTGCTTCGTGCAGTACGCGCCGTTCGCCCAAGAAGGCGGCTGGGATGATGCCAAGCGCGAAGCCTTTGGCGATGCCGTGGTGAACACGCTCAGCGAATTCGCACCCAATCTCAAATCCTTAATTCTGCACCGCCAAGTTTTGGTGCCGCCGGATATTGAGCGCATCACCGGCCTGACGGAGGGCAACATTTTTGCGGGTGAGTTAGCTCTGCATCAATTGTTCTTCTTGCGGCCCGCGCCGGGCTACACCAATTACCGCACGCCCATTGCCAACTTCTGGCAGTGCGGCTCCGGCACGCACCCCGGCGGCGGCATTATGGGCGCGAGTGGGCGATTGGCGGCTTTGGAATTGTTGAAGGATTGGAAAGCGTAAAAAGAGAATTGGAGAATTCTCCAGTTCTCTAATTCTCTCTCTAAAAGACTATGAATAATTTTGATTCCATCATCATCGGCGCGGGGCATAACGGCCTTACCACGGCGGCGTATTTGGCTAAGGCCGGGCAGAGCGTTTTGGTTTTAGAGCGGCGGGCCGTGCTCGGCGGCTCACTCGCCACAGAAGAAGTGTGGCCCGGCTTTCGGGTAGATACCGTTCAGCACCGCGGTGAACTGCGCGCGGAGGTGGTGCGGGAACTGCACTTGCGGCAACACGGCTTACCCGTGGCCCGCACCGGCGGCGTGCATGCGCCCCAGCCGGATGGCACCACGCTCGCCCTCTCACCAGATATGGCGGCCACCGTTCAATCCATTGCCAAATTCTCCAAAGCCGATGCAGAGAAGTGGCCGGCCTTTGTGAAGTTGATGAGTTTGATTGCCGGCTTCCTCAATGAAACGTACGCCAACACTTTTCCGCGCGTACCTAAGATTGACCCGGCGGAAGCGCCGGTGTTGGGCCAACTGGGCCTAAAACTGCGCGGCTTGGGCAAGAAAGAAATGATGGAAGCCATCCGCGTTTTGCCCATGTCTCTCACGGAACTGCTGGACGAGTGGTTTGAGAGCGACGCAGTGAAGGGCGCGATTGGGGCGCGCGGCGTGCATGGCGTAATGCAGGGCAGTATGGGCGCCGGCACGGCATTTTTGCTTTTGCACCATTGGGCCAACAGCAACGGCTTTTTTCAATCCACAGTGCCGGGCGGCGTAGGGCAAATTACGCAAGCGTTGGCCAACGCGGCCAAAGCACACAAAGCTACCCTCCGCACCAACGCGGAAGT
>JAEURM010000251.1 GCA_016789245.1 Anaerolineales bacterium | reverse complement strand
ACGTGCCACGTTTGAACGAGAGACATGAGTTCAGCGGCGGGGTTTTGCTCCACGCACACAAACGGTTCGCCTAAATCATGCAGGGCGCGCGCCACGCGAAAGCCCAAATGCCCTAGCCCCACCAGCACAATGTGATTGGAGTAAGTTTCTGCGACAGCCACTTGCCACGTCTCCCCGCGTGCCTGCTTGTTAAAAAGCAGAACGCCAAAATCCGCAATGCCTTGGCCAAGGATGGCCAAGCCCAAGAGCGGCATAACAAAAAAGAAAATTTGCAGTTCCCCCGCCGCCGGAAATGGCACGTTGGATTGCAGAAAAATTAGGGATAAAGCCAGATAGATAGCGGCCACCAGCGAACTGGGTTGCGGCTCGCCCAGCCGTTGGGCTAAGGTGAAGTATAGCCAACCGCCAACCACAACGGCAACGGTAAAAGCCAGCAATGAGCCGCGGAACTGGCCGAGCAGAACCAGCGTATCGCGGGCGTTATCGCGAAAACTACGAAACCAGCGCGGTGTGCGGCGGCGGTTGAGGAAGCGAAGCATGGGGGGATTCTACAACGGATACTGACAACGGATGGGAAACGGATAAACGGATGGGAGCGGATATATGGATGAAGGTTTGTTGTAATCGCTTCAGCGATTTGCTGGCGGCCACGGCTTTTCGGCCACGATGAGGGTGACGATACTACGCGGCAGGGTGACGCGTTCAATGTGGGCGGTGAAGCCGGCTTGGGCGTAACGCTCGATGAGCGGTGCAAACCAGTTGGTGGCGCTTTGGCCCGTTACGCGGAACAGCCAATCAGCGAACCGGTCTGGCAAAGAAGGGCCGGTAACTTGCGCCACCGGCACGGCCACCAATACGCCGCCCGGTTGTAGCACGCGGTAGAACTCAGCCAGCGCAGGCGGATCTACAATGAACTCGGTAGGGAAAGTGGCGAACAAACTTGGAAAAGATTGATTAGCAAAAGGCAAATTCTGCACCCTTGCGCGCACCAACGGAACCGCCACGCCGTGCCGCTTGAACTTGCCACTGGCAATTTTCCCCATCGCGGCGGATAAATCTAAACCGGTGGGTTGCAGGCCAAGCGCGGATAAATCTAACAGCATGTTGCCGGTGCCGTGCGCAATTTCTAGCACCCGCTGGCCACGGAGCCGCGCAAAGCCGGCCCTCTGCCAACTGCGCCACTGGCCCATGGAAACTACCCAACTCACCACGTCATACGTCCACGCCATCTCGTTGTAGAGTAGGCGGAAGAAAAAGGTGAGGAGTTTTCTGAGCCAGTTCAAAGTAAATCCTTGCCACGAATCGCACGATTTTTAGTTTCGTGCCATTCGTGCTTTATGTTACACAACTTTCCAACAAGCGGCGATGACGCCGCTCACTTCATCATCCGTGAGTTCTGGGTACATGGGCAAGCTGAACACTTCCCGCGCGGCTTGCTCGGTGATGGGCAGTGAGCAGGCAAAGTGCGCATACGCGGCTTGCTGGTGGCAGGCCAACGGATATTGAACGGCCGTGCCCACACCCAAGTCTTTTAATTGCTTTTGCACGCGCTCACGCTCGGCGTGCCACACTACAAAGAGATGCTCCACGCCTTCATCACCAACTTGGGCTTGGTAATTGGGCAGGGCGGGTGGCAGTTCTGCGCGGTAGCGGGCCGCAATGGCGCGGCGGCGGGCGTTATCTTCATCTAAATATTTCAGGCGCACACGGAGGAGCGCGGCTTGCAGTTCATCCAGCCGCGAGTTCCAGCCGTGGGTGGCGCTGTGATAACGGTCTGCCCAGCCGTACTCACGCAAATGCTTAAGTTTTTCCGCCAGCGCAGAATCATTGGTGGTAACCATGCCACCATCTCCAAACGCGCCAAGATTTTTAGTAGGGTAAAAACTCCACGCGGCCAGCGCGCCAAACGTGCCTACTTTTTGCCCAGCATGTTTAGCGCCGTGCGCCTGCGCACAATCTTCAAGCACTATCAAGTTGTGCTCGTGTGCCCACGCCATCAGCCACGTCATATTCGCCGGGTTGCCGTATAGATGCACGGGCACAATCGCTTTAGTTTTAGATGTAAGCACGGCGGGCAAGTGAGCGGGATCCAGCGTGAGCGTGGCCGGATGCAATTCGGCGAACACGGGTTGAGCGCCCGTTTCTACAATGGCCGCCACGGTAGCGCTGGCCGTCATGGAGGGCGCAATCACTTCATCACCCGCGCCCACGCCAGCCGCGCGCAAAGCTAGCCACAACGCCTCAGTGCCGTTGGCCACACTCACAGCGTGCTTCACACCCAGCCACGCCGCGTATTCAGCTTCAAAGGCTTGCACTTCTGGGCCAAGAATGTACCGGCCAGATTCCATCACGCGGCGGAAAGCGGCATCCAGTTCAGCTTGATGTTTTTTGTAAGCGGCGCGTGGGTTGGCGGGAAGGATCATTTTTTGCATCGAATTACACGAGTTAGCATAAATTCTATATTTTCACGTAATTCGCGCAATTCGATGCCACGTTACGCGTTGGGAATGCCGGCTTCATCGGCGGAGAGGGCGGAGTGGGGCGGGATGCGCATTTCTTCATGGTAAGAGCGCTCAGTGTTCACTTCCCACACATCGTGATTCTCATCGTACAAAGCATTGCGCACGGCCAGCATAGCGGTGAGCATGGAATGATCTTGGTTGTTGTATTTGTGCATGCCGTTGCGGCCGACGAGGAAGAGGTTCTCGAAACCGTCGATCCATTCCCGCAGCGTCTCGAAGCGGTCGTAGGAGCCGAAGTACGCGGGATAGGTCTTCGGCATCCGCAGCA
>JAEURM010000250.1 GCA_016789245.1 Anaerolineales bacterium | reverse complement strand
GGTGGTGGTCGCCCATCATCAACGCCGAACATTTGGCGATGCGCGAGAGCGTGGGCATGGTGGATTTATCGGCCTTTGCCATTTTTGATGTGACCGGGCCGAGCGCGCTGGATTATCTGCAAAAGATGACGGTGGCGCAGATGAACGTGCCGGTGGGCCGCGTGGTGTACACGCCTCTGCTTCACCCCGGCGGCGGCATCAAATGTGACCTAACCATCATGCGCCTCGGCGAGACTCATTTCCGCATCGTCACCGGCGTGTTCGATGGCCCGCGCGACAAGAAGTGGTTTACCGACCATTTGCCCGCTGACGGTTCCGCACAATTGAGCGATGTCTCGTCCGCGTGGACGACCATTGGCGTGTGGGGGCCGAACGCCCGCAAGTTGATGCAATCGGCCACCGAGCACGATATGTCCAACGCGGCCTTTGCCTTTGGCACCTGTCAGCAAGTAGACATCGGCCCCATCCGCGCCCTCGCCTCGCGCATTTCGTATGTGGGCGAACTCGGCTGGGAAATTTACGCGCCGATGGAACAGGCCGGCCGTTTGTGGGATGCGCTGTGGGAGGCCGGGCAACCGTTCGGCGTCACGCCCGTGGGCATTGGCGTGTATGGCACCACCGCCCGCTTGGAAAAATCGTATCGCCTGTACGGCACTGAACTGGAATTGGAATACAACTTGGTGGAATCTGGCCTCTCCCGCCCGCAAGTAAAACCGCAAGACTTCATCGGCAAAGACGCGTATCTCAAGCAACGCGCCGCCGCACCCGCCGCGATTCTCTGCTCGCTGACGGTGGATGATAACTTGGCCAAATCGGGCTTCAACCGCTATATGCAAGGCCGTGAGCCGGTGCTTACTCCCGATGGCAAACGGATTGTGGACGCGCACGGACGCGGTTCGTACGTCACCAGCGCCGGGTCTGGCCCCTCGCTTGGCAAAACCATCCTCATGACCTATCTCCCGCCGGAGTATGCCAAAGTAGGCACGCGCCTCGCCGTGGAATACTTCACTGAACAGTTCCCGGCCACGGTGGCGGTGGTGGGCAACGCGCCGCTGATTGACCCGAAGAATGACCGGATGAAGAACTGAAATCAAAGAATTGGAGGATTGGAGAATTCTCCAATCCTCCAATTTTCCTTCGGATAAGTCTCATGAACATCCTCGTTTGCGTAAAACGCGTCCCCGCCACTGGCGGCAAAATTGATTTGACCGACGATGGGTTGGAAATAGACACCCGCTATCTCGGCTTTACCATCAGCCCGCACGAAGAGTGCGCGGTGGAAGAAGCCGTACGCCTCACCGAAGCGCAGGGCGGCAGTAGCACGGTGCTCACCCTCGGCCCCACCATCGCCGAAGAACAACTGCGCGATGCGATGGCGATGGGCATTGATAACGCCACCTTGTTGGAGACCGATGGCCGCGAATGGGACCCGGCCCAAACCGCCCGTGCCATTACCGATGCCGTCCGCGCTAAAAACTTTGATGTGGTTCTGTTTGGCAACGAAGCCGCCGACACCGGCGATTATCAAGTGGGCGTGCGCGTGGCCTATGCCCTCGATTGGCCGTGCGTGACGGGCATCAAATCTTTGGTGATTGAAAATGGAACCGCGACCGTGAAACGGGAAGCGGCCGGTGGGTGGGAAGTGTTTCAGGTGCCTTTGCCCGCCGTCTTCACCGTTAAAGAAGGCATTAACCTCCCACGCTACCCACCACTCATGGGCCGCCTGAAGGCCAAGAAAAAGGCCATTGAACGGATTCAGCCCCAGTGGAGTGGCAATGCGCTGGAGAAGATCCAACTCAAACTGCCGCCGGATGTTGGGAGCCAAGTTGAGATTTTGGGTAAAGGCCCGGATGCCGCACTCAAAGTGGTAGATATTCTGCGCCGCATTGGTGCGCTCTAAAAATACGCAACACGGAATACTGAATAGCGTATTCCGTATTCCGTAACTGGATAGAAAGTGCCTCTATGATTCTCGGACTCATCGAACATGACCGTGGCAAACTCAATGATCTCTCACTAGAGATGGTGACTTTTGGGCGGCGGTTGGCTCAGCAATTCGGCCAACCGTTTCAAGCGGTGCTTATTGGTGAGGCCGCGCGCCCGTTGGCTGACCGTTTGCCGGAGTACGGCGTTTCCGTGGCGCATCTGGCCCAACATGAGCGGCTGGACGATTACGCGCCCGAAGCGTGGGCGCAGTGCGTGGTGGATTTGATTGGGACGCTGAATGCGACTTTGGTTTTAGCACCCGGCACTGACCGGGGCAGTGAAGTGCTGGCGCATGTGGCCGCGCGGGCCAATTTGCCGCTAGCCGCCAACTGCACCGCCGTGCAAAGCTTGGAGCCGCTAACCGTAACCCGCACGCGGTGGGGCGGCAGTTTGCTGGAAGATGCCCGCGTGAACGGCGAAGTGAAATTGCTGACCATTGCCCCGCACTGCTTGCACGCTGAGGCCGCGCCCACCGCCGAAGCGTTATCTCTTCAAATGTTCAGGCCCAACTTAAATGATAAGCATTTCCGCGTGCGTGTTTCTCAGCGCGTGGAGCCGGGCGCAGGCACAATCTCGCTAGCGGATGCGAAAGTGGTGGTGGGCGGCGGGCGCGGGGTGGGGAGCGCGGAAGGATTCAAAACGCTCGAGGAGCTGGCTGGATTGCTCGGCGGGGCGGTGGGCTGTTCGCGCGCCGTTACTAGCTTGGGCTGGCGCGCGCACGCTGATCAGGTGGGGCAAACCGGCACACGCATCGCCCCAGAAATTTACATTGCTTGTGGCGTGAGCGGAGCCATTCAGCACATGGTGGG
>JAEURM010000024.1 GCA_016789245.1 Anaerolineales bacterium | reverse complement strand
GAACAACACCAACAGCATTTGGAAGCTACGGCGAATAAGGTAGTTGGTCATGACTAGGCCTCACTGATTGAGAAGAAGCGTACCGATTAGTGTATATACTGTTTTAATAGGTCACAGGTTGTATGAATTGGTCAGATTACCCAATCTGAACAGTGCGCACGACCCGTAAACAGTCAATTAGTTAAATTTTCGAGTGTTTGAAGACCCACAAGGTCGGTAAGCTAAAAATTGAAAAACCTGCCGGAGCGAGTGCTCCGGCAGGTTTTTTTACAAACCGAACTAGCGAACGTTCAGGTTGAAGTCGATGTGCTCCCAAGTCGCGCTCGGGGTGAGGTAAATCTTCACCGTCGCGCCTTCCTTGGCGGCTTCATCGGACACGGTTTGCACTTCAGCGCCCGCGCCGAGCGTCTCGCCGAAGAGCATGTCCACATCACCCGTCAACAATTGCGCCACAGCTTGTTGGCTGTCGGCAATGAACTTGATGGTGACGTTCGGGGTCTTGGCTACGCCCTTGTAGAAGTTGGGGTTAGCCGTGAACACCATTTGTTGGCCCTTCACCCATTCGGTGATCATGTAGGGGCCAGTGCCCATCGGGGTTTCGGCCACTTCCGCTAACGTGGACCACTCGCTGGCGGGCACATCAGCCAACACGCGCCCATCACTGAGCACTTGGTGGGACGGGTACCAGCCGTACACGATGGTGAAGTACAGCGGCGGGGTGTAGCCGGGGGCTAAGGTGATCTTCTGGGTCGTGTCAGTCACTTCAAAGCCGAGGGTGCGCTCGCAGACGGTAAAGTCCACCGCGCCAGATTCCGGATCACACACAATTTTCTTGTTCAGCTCGAAGTCAGCGGCCACGAGCGGCTCGCCGTCTGACCACTTGATGCCGGACTCAAGTTCCCAGTTGAGGACGATTTGTTGCATCTTCACGCCGGCTTTCCATTCCACTTCGGCGCCAGAGGCGTCTTTCACCATGGTGCCTTCGGCCAATTCAACAATGTCGCCAGCGGCATCCACCACTTGATCGCCGGCTTTCGGCTCCACTTCGCTCAACGTCGCGCCGCCGTTTTCAATGGTGGGCAGTTGTTTGAAGTACAGGTTAGCGGAGTAGTCGTAGTTCTTGCTGATAATGCCGAAGCCGTCAATCATGCCACGCGCATTGGTCGCCACGAAGGCGCTTTCAATGAGGGTGAACAGGGTGGCAGGCTCTTGGGTGTAGCCGAAGATCAGGGTATCCGCGCCGGGGAGTTCCCAGTCGTAGATGTTGTTGATCACATAGGGCTCACCGGGCGCCGGGTCTGGGCCGACGAGGCCAGCGGCGGTAGCGTTGGCTTCCACGCGGGCGAACACGGGCAAGGAAATCATATCCTTGGCGAATTCTTGCTGGAAGATGGCGTATTGTGCAATGCGCTCAGCGCGGTCCAGCGTGCCGTTGGCGGCGATGATGGCCTTGCTAGCTGTATCATTGCACCAGCCCATGTAGTTCTGCCCTTGCCAGTTGTTGGCCGGGGTGGGAACTTGGTCACAGGCGTACAGGGTGCGGCCACTGGGGTCAGCTTCGCCTACCCACGCAAAAGCGCCGAGTTCAAAGTCACGGCGGCGGAGGCCAGTGGCGGAACCGAACCACCAAGAACCGGGGGCGTGCAGGCGGACGATGCGGACACCGCAGTCGGCCATATTGCTCTCGAACACCGCGGCCCATGTTTGGCGGAATTGCGCGTTGGTGGTGGTGAAGCGCAAGGAAAGCTCATCACCGGCGGCGTTGGTGCGATAGGTCGCGCCTTCAGCCAACGTCCAGCCCGCTTCATCGAGCAGGGCGCCGCCCTTGGCGACGTCGAACTCATATTGTTGCAGGCCAGCGGCGTGTGCCCAGTGGCTGGATTGAATGGGGCTATCCATCAACAGGGAGCTGGGGTCGCTCACAAAGCTGTACACCGAGGCAATAATCTCGGGGCGGTTGGCGCAGTGCGCGATGCCTTGGCGAACGCGCAGGTCACCGAGGATGGGGTGTGGGGTCGTCCAAGCTTCCTTCTCAACTTGCACTTCCACGGTGGACTCGATATTAACCACCTGCGTCTGAACAACTTGCACTTCTTTCGTCACTTCGACGATTTGCGTGACGACTTGCGGCTGGCACGCACTGATGACCATGCTCACAATCATGGCACCGGCGGCCAAAGCCCATTTCTTGCTTTTAATCATTGTCTCTCCTCCTCTAAAGGATGAACGGTGAAAAATGGGTTTAGCAAACTTAGGTTTTCAGTTGTAGGCTCTTTGCTCTGCAATCACCTCCTCTGCCAACAATTCACTCTCAAATAAAAAACCTTCTGTTATGCCAAAAGCCTAAAATCAATTAATGATTTTAGGCCGGCACGGCAGAAGGCCCATGCAGACTAACAGGTAATAAAATTAACCATCTCTTCATGTGTGTAGCGGGACTATAACATACGGCGTTTTGCCAAGTCAAGTAAAGGGCTGTGCAGGCCCGCTAACCCAGCGCCAAAATGGGTTGAGTTAACGGCTCTTGGCCTACACGTACACTTCGTCTACATCAATATACTAAAACCACCTCACATAGGTTCAAAATTGAACTCTCGCAAAACTCAGGCTTCGGAAATGAGAGTTTTGGGGCCAGAGGCACTCACTTCCGAAGTCTCCAAAACTACATTATTTATCCGTCACTTCTAAGGCTTCAATATTCCACAAATCTGAGCGGGCGGTGGTACTGGGCTGGTAGCCACTGACGGCTGGCCGCGCCACCCCCACCTGAAACCGGAAGAACAACGGCAGAGATGGCAATTCCCGGGCCCAAATGGCTTGGGCGTCTAAATGCGCGTTACGGCGCTCCGCTTCATTAAAGCTCCGTAGGCCCCGCTGGCAGGCCGCATCAAACGCCGCATTGCTAAAACCAGTGTTATTGCTTCCAGCCGGATTCAAATCATTGGGAATGGCTTCGGTGAGATACAACTCACATGGCGGCTCTGCACCGGCCCGCCACGGAAAAATGCTCACATCAAACTGGCGGCCAAAGATGGGGCCAGCCGGCCACACTTCATATAATTCCTGCGTAGTAGCCAGCCAACGCACGCGTACTTCCACGCCACACACCTTGAGTTGCGCCGTGAGCAATGTGGCTAACTGCTGACGAAAGGCACTGCCCTCTGGCCCGGTGACGTAATCCAGCACCAGCCGCCGGCCGTCTTTATCGCGCACGCCATCGCCATCGGCATCATTCCAGCCCGCTTCACTTAAGAGTTGTTGCCCGCGCCGCCCATCAAACTGGTATAAAGTAACTTGCGGATTGAACAAGGGATGCGGCCTGGGCACATAGCTGGCTGGCACCTCGCCCACGCCGCTGAGCAGTTGGTTGATTAATTCTTGCCGGTTCACGCACTGGGCAAGGCCCTGCCGCACGCGGATATCCATAAACACTTCATTGCCCGCCGCACGCCGGTATTCTTCCACCGGCAGTAAGCCAAAATCCAAATGTTCAAAAACAGTGCTCGGCGTGAACTGAGCGGCCAGCTTGCCAGCGGTTTGCAGTTCCAAAATCTGTGGCGTGAGCGCGGTAAAATCCGTGGCTTGTGAGCCAATATCACAGCCGCCGGTTTCCACCTCCGCCAAAATTTGCTCCGGCGTTAGGCCAAAGCGGAACACCACCTGCCCCACCTGCGGCAAGCCCTCACCCGAGCGGAAGTAATTCGGGTTGCGCGTCAGCGTCAGGCGCTCACCCTTCTGCCAATCTTGCAGAACAAATGGCCCCCACCCCACCGGGCGGTCATTGGCCTCTTGATTATTTTTTAAGTCACTGGGATTAACGCCGTTGAACAGGTGGCGTGGAAGTGGTGACCAAAAGTGCCGCGCGGCGTCAGTATCGCGGAAGCCCCGCAAGCCCGTCCACTCCACCGTCAGCGTATCCACCACCTCATAAGATTCCGTTCTATCCGTAATGAACTTGCTGGCTTGCGTATCAAAGTAACGGGCCGCCTCGTAAGAGAAGCGTGAGTCATCCGCTGTGAGTTGCGTATTATCAGACCAAACTATGCCGGGCTTAATTTTGAACTGCGCGCTCACTTGCACCGTGCGGGCGGGCGCGCCCGCCGTATACGTCACCACGCTCCCATCAATCTGCGCCAGCCGGACGCCGTCTGCTAAAGATTTCAATTGCAAGTCAACGGCGTCCACCACAATCTCATCCGGCTGAACGCTTACCTCAGTCAGAACTAAGCGCCCGTTGCTGACCGTTGGCAGTTCTTCCAGAATTACCGGTTGCAGGGCAAAGCCGTTGGTATCCAGCGGGCCATCGTACAACGCTTCAAAAATCCCGGTACGCGCGGCCCCATCATTAGCATAAATGTAGAGTGAAAGCGGCTCCGCTTGCTGGCAAATGGTGAGGGTAACTGGAATGGGCGTTGGGGATGGGGTTGCTTCACTTACGCGCGTTGCGGTGGCCACCGCGTCTGAGGTGGAGGCGGGTGTAGTGGCACCGCTTGGCGTGCCGTTGGCTAAGTTCACGGTGGGGGCCAGCGTGGGCAAATCCGGCTGAGGCTGAGCCGTACAAGCGCTGAGGGCCAGAACTAAAAATCCAAATTGTAGGCGTTTAAGTTGTGAGAGCAACATCACCGCACAGTATAACGTGAAGTTTGGAAGCGGACTTAAAGCGAACAAACGGAGGTAGTGCGTGTTGCGTATTCCGTTCTTTTACGCACTACGCAATACGCAATCGGTTTCACGCCTCACGTAGCCGCCCCTCTTCCAACACCAACACCCGGTCAGCGTAGCGGCGGGCCAAATCTAAATCGGCCGTAGTCCACAACCACGCCGTTTGGTGTTGGTGGCTTATGGCTGAAACGCGCTCCAGCAAGCGCGGGGCGGCGGCTAGCTCAAGATGTTGCACCACTTCATCCGTAATCAGCACCCGTGGCTTGAGCACAAGGGCGCGGGCCAGCATTAAACTTTGGCGCAACGCTAGGGAGAGTGTGGCGAGGGGGCGCGTGAGAAGCCAGCCGTTAAGCTCAAAGGAATTCAACGCTTCTGCCACGCGCGTGCGCCGTTCGGCGGCAGAGCCAAGGCGTTGAATATCTAATGGCTCACGCAAAACTTCTTCCACCGTTTGGCTGTTGAGCACGGCCCGTAGCGGATTGCCACCCACAAACTGTAACCGTTGACGTAAGCCGCGCAATTTAGAGTCGGAAAGACGCGTGAGTTCTAAATCATCTAACAGCACACGGCCAGCGGAGGGTTTTTGTAAAAATGCCAGCGTGCGCGCTAATTGGGTTTTGCCACTGCTCGGTGCGCCCACCACGGCCACCCGTTCTCCGGCCCGTAGGTGTAAGCTAATTTGGCTGAGGAAAGCACGCGGCCCCGTTGAGGTCTTCAACAGGGCCGTGCTAAGTTGTTCGGCAAACAGGCCAGCGGGCATACTTTAGCGCAGATGAATCATCATGGAGCCAACGGAGCCAGCCGGGCGGATAATTTGCGCTAACGCCAGTTCACGCCAGCCCAAATCCAGCGGGTCAAACACGTTTACGGGGCGGCGGTCACGGAAAATTTCCGGGAATGGGTTGAAGGGTGCGCGGGTGGCGGCTTTTTGCAGTAAGCGTTGGCGTAAGCTGGCGACTGGTTGATGCCGAAAGACCGAGTTGCGCAAGCTATTGCGAATAGCGTAATCAATGGGTTTTACTAACATGGGTTTCTTAACTGGAGAATTCATAAAGCACCTCAAGCGTCAAGGATTTAGCTTCTAGTTGCTGACGCAGTGTTTCACGGGCGTAATACAAACGAGATTTGATGGTGCCGACGGGGCAATTTTGAATTTCGGAAATTTCCTGCAAACTCAAGTCATTGAGATAGTGCAAGATGACGACGATGCGTTGGTTGAACGGAAGCGCATCAATGGCCTCCTGCACAGCCTCGCGGCCATCGCGGTGCTCGGCGGCGTTTTCGGGCCGGTGGCGGATGGGGCCAATCAGCCGTTCAATAAATTCATCTAACGGGGCCAAAAACTTATGCCGGGCAAACCAAGTGTAGGTGAGATTAATGGTGACCCGGTATAACCACGGCGCGAGGGGCGCATCACTACGAATACTGGCGGCGTAGGTGTTCATCCGCAAGAAAACTTCCTGCAGAATGTCCTCGGCCACGTCCGGGTCACGGGTAACGGCCAAAGCCGTTCGGTACACCGTTAGGCGGTAACGGTCATAAAGCGTGCCGAGGGCGTCTAAATCCCCGGCTTGCAGGCGAAGAATGAGGGGTGTATCCAAACTCATGGGCGGTAACCTGCGATAAAGATAGGTATTGCTGAGTATTACTGCGTTGGACGCACTGAGGTTCAAAATTGAACTTCGGGATTATTATACGCCATGAACCTGACCATCCAAGGGCCGGAAACCCACCAAGGTGTAAATGGCCTAAACCGGCTTCGGCTGGCCAACCAGCTCGTAAGCCACATGCACTAGCCAGAGTTTTTCATCTTCCGTCAACTTAAGGCGGGCCAACAAATCTGGCCGGCGGAGGAAAGTTCGTTTGAGGGCTTCCTGCCGCCGCCAGCGGGCAATGCGGGCATGGTCACCGCTCTGCAACGGTTCTGGCACACGCCAACCTCGGAATTCCGCCGGGCGGGTGTAATGCGGGTACTCCAGCAAACCGGAGGCGAATGAGTCATCTTCCGCGCCGGTAGGGTCTCCCAGCACGCCGGGCAAAAGCCGCGCCACCGCGTCCACCACCATTAGCGCCGCCAGCTCCCCACCCGTGAGCACAAAATCACCAATGGAAATTTCATCCGTAGCCAAGTGCTGGCGGATGCGTTCATCAAAGCCTTCATAGCGGCCACAAATTAATACTAGCCGCTGGTGTTGGGAAAGTTCTTTGGCCACCGCCTGAGTAAACGGGCGGCCCTGTGGCGTGAGGAGAATTATTGGCGTTGGAGGATTTTCTCCGGCGCTAGTTTTCAAAATGCTCTCCACCGCCGCAAACACCGGCTCTGGCTTCAGCACCATGCCGCCTCCGCCACCGTACGGCACATCATCCGTCACTTTGTGTTTATCAGCGGCGTAATCCCGTAGGTTGTGCAGGTGAAGGTTGATGAGGCCGTTTTCCTGCGCACGCTTGAGGATGGATTCATTCAAGTACGGCGCACACACTTCGGGGAGCAAGGTGAGTAAATCAAAACGCATGGGAGGAGTATAACGTGAAACTGCCTGCCCTAATGAGCGAAGCCATGCCGAAGGGTGAAGCGGCCTGAACCATCATTGCGAGCCACCCAAGCGGCGAAGCAATCTCCTAACTCGGGCGCTGGCTTGAGAAAAACGCGGCTGGCTAGGTTTTACAAGAATTTTACATCCGGCCTGCACGCCCATAACGCCTGCGCCCTATTCTGCTCACAACTTGAACAGAAAATAGCTAAAGGAGCTATCACCATGAACATTTTCAAGTCAGTTCGGAAGTTAGCGTTTGGATTGTTGAGCGGCGTGGCAGTTTTAGGATTGGCATTGGCCAGCGCGGCCCCAGCCTTGGCGGCAGAAAGTACCCCAGAACCCAGTGGTGTGCGTGATGGCCGCCGGTTGGCGTTGGCGTACAAAAATTTGCAACGGCTAGCGGAGATGCAGGGCAACCACTTGGCCCGCGTGAGCACCGAAGGCGTAGCTAAAGTGCAAGAATTGATTGACCGCGCTAAAGCTGATGGCAAAGATGTGAGTGCGCTAGAAGCCGCCCTAGCCACGTTCAAAGCCAGCTTGGCGGACGCGCAAGCGGCCCATGATGAAGCCGTGAACATCCTACGCACGCACGCCGGGTTTGATGATAACGGCCAAGTGACGGATAAAGAGCAGGCCAAAGAAACGGTAAAGAGCGCGGCCGAGGCGTTGAAAGAAGCGCGCCAAATTCTGCGCGAGGCTGAGAAGACTTTGCGGCAAGCCATCCGTGAGTGGCGCGCGGCCAACCAACCCACCCCACAGCCCACGGCCACGCCGTAATTTTTCTAAAGTTTGGCGTTCTCAGACCTTCGGGGTTGTGCGGCGAACGTTACCGCCGGAAACTCCGAAGGTCTATTTAAGGGCCAATTAACTCACCGTACGCAGGCCGTCACTCCCACGCAAGTGGGAGTCCATCATTCAGGCGATAGATACCCGCTTTCGCGGGTATGACGCTCTCAAAAATCACACTTAGCCGCGTAAGGTGAGCCTTTAATTTTTGATTTAAGCCTGTTTTCAGTATTCTCGTCAGCCAAATGCCAGCAACTATGGGTGGGCGGCCTACGTAGAAAAGTATGTAAAGTTTACTCAAAGGAGATATTTGACATGACGGCTCAACTTTCCCAACTCCGTACTTCCCGCACTAACCGGATGTTTTTGGGCGTGTGCGGCGGCCTAGCCGAATGGACTGGCATTAGCGCCACTTGGTTTCGGCTGTTCTTCCTGCTCACAGCTATTCCGGGCGGCATTCCGGGCGTTACGCTCTACGTGTTGGCGTGGCTGGTGATGCCAAAGCGGTAGCCAGAAGTATCGAGTGGCCGGGTGTCGAAGTGTCCTGCGCTAAGATTGACACTTTGACACCCGACACTTGCTTTAGCCCAGCCCAATCACTTTTGAAATCTCCCCCCAATTCACCAGCATAAATACACCCAGCGCCAAGCCGCCAATAACGGCGCACCCGCACGCAAACACGCGCACCGTAAACTTCAGCGCCTGCTGAACGATAATCCAAACCACGGTGAGGGCAATGGCCGTACCCGCCACTGCCGCCCAATCAATGTTTTCCAAGTTCATAACAGCTGTTCTCCTTCAGGAAGATTATAACTTTTGAAGGTTAAGACCTCGGAGGTGCGGCCAACAAAATCTCACAATTTGTGATGGAAATTTGGCCGCACCTCCGAGGTCTAGCGGGCAATTACGAACCGCGCCGCACGCCGAACCAGACCATCACCAGCGCCAACACGTTGACCAGCGCGGCGAACAAACCCACCCATACAAAGCTAAAACTGAACAGCCACGCGCCCAACAGCGCGCCCGTCATGCGGCCTACGCTATGCAACATACCGCTGGTGCTGAGCACCGTGCCCCGTGCTTCCGGCACCAGTTCGGTGAGGATGGGAATGTTGGCCACAATGCCCGTTTCAAAACCAAGATAGACGAGGAAGATGCCGCCCAACGCCAGCCACAAATTGCCGCTGAGAAAAGGTAAGGCGGCGTAAGCCAGAGCGGCCAGCAAAGTGGATACTAGCACGGTGCGGCGTTTGCCCAACTTATCGGCAAAGGCGGCCACAATGCCCTCGCCCAACAATTCTGCCGCGCCAATCACAATCACCGAGTAGCCACGCGCTTCCACCCCTAGGCCAAACGCCTGCTCCATCCAGCGCCCATACACCACGCCGAGAATTTCATTGGCAAAGGAAATGATGCCGCCCAAACTAATCACAGCCAACACATGCGGGTCACGCAAAATGTTCCAATTGAAATTGAAGCCCACCGGCTTGGTGGACGCTGAGCCGCGTTGATCCACGGTGGCCCACAGCACGGCCACAATGCCCACCCCGCTGAGGGCGGCTAACGGCCAAAACGGCGCTTGCCAGCCGTAACGCGCAATCAGCCCACCCAATAAAGGAATGCCAAGAAACGTAGCGCCGGCCCAACCAAATTCACTAATGCCCATCACCCGGCCCCGTTGAGCGTACGGTGTTTGGTCTCCGAGGTGCGCCAGCAAGGCTGGATCATGCAAAGATTTTGCAATCAACACGGCGAACAACACGCCCCCAAAGGTATAGAGATTGGGCCAGAGCGCGGCGGCCAACACAGCCAGTGCAAAAATCACCAAGCCTAACACCATGGAAAAACGGCGGCCAAACCGATCCGGCACTAAGCCAAAGAGCGGGCTGGTGAGGCCAAAGCCACTGCGCGCCGCTAGCAACTGCGCCAGCGCATCGGGTGAAACACCCAAGCCACGGCTGAATTCTGGCAAGAACGGGTACACCATGCGATAGGCCGTGTTGAGTAAAACGCGGACGGGCGTGGTGACGAGCAATTGCGTGGTGAGCGAGCGTTTGGGTGGGGAAGCGGACATGAGCTGTGACCGGATGAAAGTGTAATAGGATGACACGGTGAACTATCTTGTCACTGTGTCATCCTGTCAAAATTCAGAGATTGATTTTAGGCTTAGCGAACCTTTTGGAGAATGCCGCGTAAGGCGGCGCAGGCTTGTTTGGCGGCGTGAAGCGTTAGCCCCAGCTTGGCATCTTTTTCAATGAGAACGGCCAGACCCGAATCTGCAGTGACGGGAAAAACAGCAATCGTGCCGTGCTCGCCTTCCATCAATACGCGTTCCATCACGCCCTGCTCCAAGCGTTTGAGGGTGCGCTCCGCTTGCGTGGCCACCACCGCGGCCAACGCGGCCACATGCTCACCACCGCTCGGGTCATGAATATCGCCATCCCAGCCGGGCGGGAAGGCCGCAATCACCAAACCATCATTGGTAATTACCGCCGAGCCGCGCAGGTTGGGCGCATTGCGGTGCAAATCCTTCAGGCATTGGGTAAGCGCATCCGAGCGGTATTGAATGGGCATAGTAGGTACTTTACCCGATTCTGTTTTAACCGCAAAGTACGCGTAGCTTTCTGTTTTCCCGTGTAAGTCATTAGAGGCCGTCATACCCGCTTTCGCGGGAGTGACGATTACAAAAGACAGGAGAAATTCGTGCGTTATAATCGTGCCGTCACAATTCTCCAATCATTGATTCTTCAATAACGCATTTGAGAAAGGATTACCCATGACCCTCCCTCACGGGCGTGTACACAACTTTTCTGCGGGGCCGGGCGTTTTACCGCTAACGGTTTTGGAGCAAGCGCAAGCCGAAATACTGAACTGGCGTGGCGCGGGCATGAGCGTGCTGGAAATGAGTCATCGTTCCGCGCCGTTTGAAACCATCATCGGTGAAGCGGAAGCCGATTTGCGCACACTGTACGGCATCTCAGATGATTACGTGATTTTATTTTTGCAGGGCGGCGCTACTCTGCAATTCACCATGGAAGCAATGAATCTGCGTGGCGCGGGCCAAAGCGCCGATTACGTGGTGACGGGCGCGTGGAGCAAGGCGGCCATCAAAGAAGCGGAGAAGTTGGGGGCCGTGCGCGCCGCTTTCAATGGAGAGGCCAGCAAGTTCGCTTACTTTCCCACGCAGGCCGAATTAGATTTAGACCCGAACGCGGCGTATCTGCATTTCTGTTCCAATGAAACGATCCACGGCGTTGAATCGATGACGGAGCCAGTGCCGCCCGCCGGTGTGGAACTAACGTGTGATGCTTCTTCTGATTTTGTGAGCCGCCCGATGAACGTGAGCAAGTACGGCCTAATTTACGCCGGCGCGCAGAAGAACGCCGGGCCAGCGGGCGTCACCATCGTTATCATCCGCAAAGATTTGCTGGCGCGCACGCCGACCAAATTGCCCATCCCGCTAGATTATGCGGTGCAGGCAGAAAACAAATCGCTGTATAACACGCCGCCGTGCTTTAGCATTTACGTAGTGGGCTTGGTGTTGAAGTGGCTCAAAGGCTTGGGTGGGCTAGAAGCGATGGCGCAACACAACGCCGTGAAAGCCAGCTTGATTTACAACACTATTGACCAGAGCGGTGGGTTTTATCGCGGCCACGCGCGCGCGGATAGCCGCTCTAAGATGAACATCACGTTTCGTTTGCCGGATGAGCCATTGGAAGCGCAGTTTGCTAAAGAAGCCACCAAGGCCGGGCTGGATGGTTTGAAGGGCCATCGCTCGGTGGGTGGCCTGCGGGCTTCGGTGTACAACGCCCTGCCGCTAGAAAGTGGGGAAGCGTTAGCGCAGTTCATGGCGGAATTCCAGCGCAAAAACGGATAAATAAGTATCGAGTGTCAAAGTGTCCGGTGTCAATCCTAGCGAAGGACACTCGACATGCGACACCCGACACTTTATTGACACAGCATGAGTTTCAAAATCTTAATCAGTGATGGTTTATCAGACGCTGGCATTAATTTGTTGAAAACGGTGGGCGAGGTGACGGTGAATCCTAAAATCACCGCCGAAGAGTTGCTGGCGGCTCTGCCGGAGTTTGATGCGCTGGTGGTGCGCTCACGCACCAAAGTGACGGCCAAAGTGATTGACGCCGGCACAAAGCTGAAAGTAATTGGCCGCGCGGGCGTGGGCGTGGATAACATTGATGTGGCCGCCGCGGTGGCCAAAAACATCACCGTAGTAAACAGCCCACTGGCCGCCACCATTTCCGTGGCAGAGCTAACGCTAGCCATGATGTTGGCAATGGCACGCTCCGTTTCGGCGGCGGATGCTTCTATGAAGCAGGGCCAGTGGAACAAAAGCGCTTTTATGGGCACTGAGCTGAACGGCAAAGTGCTGGGCGTGCTGGGTTTTGGCCGCATCGGCGCGGAAGTGGCCAAGCGGGCCAAAGCGTTTGAGATGAGCGCGGTGGCGTATGACCCCTATCTCACTGACGCGCAAATCCGCGAGCGCGGTGCGGAGCCAGCTACGTTTGAAGGCGTGCTGGCGCAGGCGGATTACGTTTCTCTGCACTTGCCACTCACGGCGGAAACGCAAAACATGCTCAACGCCGAGCGGCTGGGCCAAATGAAGAAGGGCGCGCGGCTAGTATGCTTGGCACGCGGCGGCGTGATTGATGAAGCCGCGCTGAGCGCCGCGCTGGATTCCGGCCACTTAGCCGGAGCGGCGTTGGATGTGTTTGCTGTGGAGCCAGTTCCGGCCAACAGCATTGCCCTGCATCCCAAAGTGGTGGCCACGCCGCACATTGGCGCACAAACGCAAGAAGCGCAAACCCGCGCCGGCCTCGCCATCGCCGAAGAAGTGCTAGCCGTGCTCAGCGGCCAAACGCCCCGTTGGCGCGTGCTGAAGAATGACTGATAAAATATAGAAAGTAGGTAGTAGAAAGTAAACTTTTCTACTTTCTACGGTCTAGCATCTTTTGGGGCCCATAGCTCAACGGCAGAGCACGCGACTCATAATCGTTAGGTTGCAGGTTCGAGTCCTGCTGGGCCCACTTTTTCCTCTCTTTTTCCGCTTTAGCTCTTGGATTAAAAGATGCAAACCCAACTCACCCAACTCAAAAATATCCTGTATGAAGTAGCTGATTTGAACTCCGCCGGAGCCATTCTCTCTTGGGACCAAACGGTGTACATGCCACCGGCGGGCGCGGCGGGGCGCGGGCGGGCGCTCTCCACGCTGAGCCGCTTGGCCCATGAAAAATTCACCGCGCCGGAAATGGGCCGTTTGCTGGAGGAATTAGAGCCGTGGGCGGCGCAACAGCCATCGGATTCTGATGAGGCGGCGCTGGTGCGCGTGACGCGGCATAATTTTGATAAGTTGGTGAAAGTGCCAGCCGCGCTGATTGCGGAATTCAACGCGCACGGCTCTGAGGCGTGGGGCGCGTGGGCCAAAGCGCGCCCCACCAGCAATTTTGCCGCCGTGCAACCCTACCTGGAAAAAACGCTAGACTTGAGCCGTCAACTGGCGAACTGCTTCCCCGGCTATGAGCACATTGCTGACCCGCTGATTGATAACAGCGATTACGGGATGAAGGCGGCCAGCGTGCGTGCCATCTTTGCGCAACTGCGTGAGCAATTGGTGCCGCTGGTGCGCGCCATCACCGCGCAAGCCCCGGCGGATGATGCCTGTCTTAATCAACAGTACCCAGAGGCGCAACAGAAAGCTTTTGGCGAGCAAGTGATTAAGCAACTGGGTTACGATTTTACGCGTGGGCGGCAGGATAAAACGGCGCACCCGTACATGACGCGTTTCAACACGGGCGATGTGCGCATCACCACGCGCTTCAAAGATAATGATTTCAGTGATGGCTTCTTCAGCACGGTGCATGAGTGCGGGCACGCGCTGTATGAACTCGGTGTGAATCCAGCGTACGATGGTTTGCCGCTGGGTGGTGGCACCTCCGCCGGCGTGCATGAAAGCCAAAGCCGTTTGTGGGAAAACATCGTGGGCCGCAGTCGCGGCTTTTGGCAACACTTTTACCCGCAACTGCAAGCCGCCTTCCCGGCGCAATTGGGCAGTGTAGATTTAGAAACGTTCTACCGCGCCATCAACAAAGTGCAACGCTCCCTCATCC
>JAEURM010000249.1 GCA_016789245.1 Anaerolineales bacterium | reverse complement strand
GGTGTTTGCGCGGCTGGCGTTGGCGCTCTATCTCATCTGCGCGGCCGTTTTAGTAGTGGCCGAAACCACCTTCCTCACCAACGGCACCTTGCCATACCCGCAGATTGTGGCGCACGTTGTGCTGGCCTTTTTGGCGCAGGCGGCGTTTGGCGTGGCGTTGCTTCAAAGCGGGCTGGTTGCGCCGTGGGCCGGGTGGGCCACCGTGCTTTGGAATATCGCGCTGTTAATCATCATGCCCGTCTTCTTTCCACGCGATGTTTATTTCCCGTGGCTTCACTATGTGGCCCCGCTCCTCATTGGTGTTGCGCTGTGGACGCGATGACTAATTGACACAGGCAAGAGAACACTATGACTCCTCTAATTCTGCTTCGCGTGGCCGCCATTCTGCATTGGATTATCGCCGTGGGGTTAGGCGTGTTCTGCTTCCCCGCTATTCAGAACCTCCTGACTGGGCGTGACATTCCGTTCGTAATGGGTTTTCCCGCTTATGGGCGCGGGCCGTTCGAGCAAGTGGGCCTACCGACCACCGTCCCCCTCTTGATAGCCTTTCTCCTAGTTTGCATCCTCGAAGCCGTCGCGGGTGTTTTACTTTGGGGCGGTTACAAGTCCGGGGCCATCCTCGCCCTGGTGCTTCTTCCAGCGGGCGCAGTTTTCTGGTGGGGCTTTGCCTTGCCCATCCCGCCGATTTTTGCCCTCATCTGGACTGTGCTGATTCTTCTGAATTGGCAAGCCCTCCGGTGAGCGCCAATCAACCACATTCCGCTTAATCGTTCTGGAGAAACCCATGTCGGCTCACTCATTAATAACGTTTCAATCTCCCGCCAAAATCGCTTGGCTGACGATGTTGACTATCACCGTGCTGGCAACGCTCAACCATCTCATCTTGATTTTTGTGATTCCAGAGGAAGCAACGCTGTTTATTGGCTGGGCGGCCTACACCGCTTACGCCGCTGTGGTGCTGTTTATCCCGTTTCGCCGTGGTGAAACTTGGGCCTGGTACACCACTTGGATTCTCGCCATTGGCTTTGCCAGCATGGGGTTTCTTGATGCACAGGTGGGAATGTGGTATTCGGCGGCGGGCGTCATCATGGCCGGGTGCTTAATGCTTACACGTGGTGCATTCTTCTCAAAAGCTTGAGGGTTTAATCATGAGCGCTTTGCGTTTATTTGCGTTGAGTGATAAATGCCTGGCCCGCGCCGAGCGGGGCGCGAACGGCCAATGGATGGTGGAGCGTGTGCTGGCTGGTGAAGATGTGCGGTGCATTGAAGTTGATCCGCTAAATCCGGCAGTGGTGTACGCTGGCACGCAAGGGCAGGGCGTGTTTCGTTCGGAAGACGGTGGGCGCAGTTGGCAGGCGGCTGGCTTGCAAGGCGTCATCGTCAAATCCTTGGCCGCCAGCCCGCATCACGCCGGTGTGCTTTACGCCGGAACCAAAGATCCGCCACTAATTTATCGTTCACAGGATGGCGGCCAACATTGGGATGAGTTGAGCGGCTTCCGGCGCGTGCGCGGGCGCTGGTGGTGGCGCTCTCCCGCCGAGCCGCCGTTCACCGCTTACGTGCTCGCTCTGGCGATTTCGCCCAGTGACCCGAACATTGTTTTGGCGGGCGTGGAGTTTGGCGCGGTGGTGCGGAGCGTTGATGGCGGCGCAACCTGGAGCCATCACCTCTCCGGCGCTGGCCGCGATTGCCATCAACTGCTCTTTCATCCGCGCCACGCTGAGTGGACGTATGAAGCGCACGGCGGTGGGCCAGCCTTCAGCCGTTCGGCGGGCCAAACATGGGCGCAACCCCAAGCCGGATTAGACCGACGCTATTGCATCAACGTGGCCGCCGATGCCGGCCAGCCCGATACTTGGTATGCGGTGGTTGCGCCGGTACTCAAAGCGCACAGTGCTGATTCACACTCTGTGGTGGTTCGTTCAATCGGCGGTGGCCCGTGGCAACAGTTGAGCGGCCTGCCAGCGCCGTTCAAACATTTGCCATTGCTGGCCGCAGATCCAACTACGCCCGGCCATGTGTATCTCGCCGAGCGCAATGGCGTAGTGTGGCACTCAACCGATTGCGGCGAGACGTGGAGTCAATTGCCCCTCAACTTGGGCGAAGTCTGGTTTCGGCTCATCGTCTCGGAAGGATAAAGCATGACTACAAAAAACATTCCGTTGGCATTTTCTACTCTCCATCCAGCCCTCGCCGGTGCAGTGTTCACGGCTCTGGCGCTCGTCGGCGGGGTGTTGCTGGGCATTGTGGTTGGCAACCTCGTCTTCAATCTCATGCCGGGGCACAGCATCACCAATCCAAGCCCGGTCGCTATCGCAGTGGCGGCCATTCCGGCGCTGGCGGGTATGTTCATCGGTGGTGCGGCCTGGGGCGTGTGGATGGGCCGCCTCGCGCAAGCGGGTGATGGGCGGCGTATGGCACTCGCGGGCGGCTTCGGTTTTGCGCCCATCAGCATTGGGCTGGGGATTGCGCTTCAAGTGATTGAACCCATTGCCCTGCGTGAGTACGGTAGCTGGCTTCCTCTACATCGCCTTTTCACCATACTTTTTGTGCCAACGGCTTTTGTGATTGCCGGAGTCAGCGCGGCAAGCATCGGCCTCGCGCTGAGGAACCGGCCATTGGCTTGGCGCTTGCTGTGGCAAGTGGGGCTGGCGGCGGCACTGGCCTTTTTAGTCGTCAACCTGCTAATGGAATCATCTGGCTGGGTGGTAGGTGCGCCGCGTGCCGCCGAACGCTTCACAATGTTGACAGTGATGTCCGTCGGCAACCTCGGCGCGGCGTTGGCCGGTGGCGCAGTGCTGGGGATGAGACT
>JAEURM010000248.1 GCA_016789245.1 Anaerolineales bacterium | reverse complement strand
CCTTTTGTATTTACTCGCTCAACCGATAATTTGTGCAACCGCTTAGCCGTAGCCAACCGAACTAACGAAAATTGAGCATTTTTAGTCTGGTATTGGCTGGCAATTGCGAGTATCCTCAGGCTACGCGTTTCCCGGCTCACACAAAACAATGTCAGCTCAAACTCAACACGGCTACCTCATCCTTGCGGATATTTCTGGCTACACCTCCTACTTAGCCGGTGTGGAACTTGACCACGCACACGAAATTTTGACTGATTTGCTCACCACCATTGTGAGCCGTTTCAAAATGGTGTTGACGATTTCTAAATTGGAAGGCGATGCTGTGTTTGCCTACACGCCCGAGGCTAAAGTGCCGCGCGGGGAAACCTTGCTGGAGTTAATCGAGAGCACTTACTTCGCTTTTCACAGCCGCATTCAATCTTCTCACCGGGCCACCACTTGCCAGTGCCGCGCTTGCCAAGGGATGAACACACTCGATTTGAAGTTTTTTATCCATCACGGTGATTACGTGGTGCAAGAGATTACGGGCATTAAAGAATTAGTGGGCACGGATGTAAATGTGGCGCACCGGTTGATGAAAAACCATGTGAGCGAGGCCACCGGTTGGAAGGCGTATGTGATGATTACGGAGCGCGGTTTGGAGCATATGGGCGTGCGGCCTGAGGGTGGCCATGCGCAAACGGAAAGTTATGAGCATTTGGGCGCAGTGCCCACGCTGTGCTTCAACTTGCGCGAGCGTTACGAGCAGATAGTAGCCGCCCGCCGCGTGGCCGTTAGCCCACAAGAAGCCTGCCTCACCTATCACTTTGAGTATCCTGTGCCACCGCTGGTGGTGTGGGATTGGATGAACGATCCACTCAAACGGGCTCAATGGAACCCGCAAAAAGTGATCTTTGCGGAAGTGGCCCGGCCCGGTGGGCGGCGCGGCGTGGGAACCAAAACGCATTGTATGCATGGCAAAGATTTGGCCATGGAAGAAACTGTGCTGGATTGGAAGCCGCATGATTATTTCACCGTTCAGCAAGCGTTTCAGGGGATAGTGATGCGGATTACGCATCAACTTGAGAGCATGGATGACGGCGCTGGCACACGGATGGTGATTTATATTGATGGCACGTCACCCGCGCCCGGCCCGCTCAACCGGCCAGTGTTCAAGCTGATGATGACGCGCATGTTCCCAATGCAAAAGATATATGCGTACATGGGCCAAGTGATGTTGGCCAAGCCGGATGAAACGCCTCGCTGAACTGCTCACCATCCGCGCGGGTGAGGGCCGTTTAGCGGGCTTGCTCATTGCCCTCATGCTCATGACGGCGTTGGGCAGTAGCGTGGGTGTCAGCGGCATCGAGGCGCTCTTCTTCGCGCGCTTCGGCGTCACCTATTTGCCACTCATCTACATGGGGCAAGGTGTGCTCACCCTCATCGTCACCCTCGGCGTTTCAGCCGTGCTGGGTGGGCGTTCACGCAATTTCATTTACACCCTCCTGCCACTCGTGATGGGCGGCGTGCTCGTCGCCGAGCGCTTCCTAGCCGGCCTCACCGAATTCCTGCCCGTGCTCTGGTTGAGCAAAGAAATTCTTAACTCCCTCATGGGTTTATATGTGTGGGGCGTGGCGAGTACGTTGTGCGATACGCGCCAAGCCAAACGACTTTTCCCTATCTTCAACGCTGGCCGCATCCTCGGCTCAGTAGCGGGTGGTCTCGCTACCGGCGCACTCGTCAGCCTCATCGGCACCGAAAATCTTTTGCTGGTGTGGGCGGCTACGTTGGGCGTGGCCTTCATCATCACGCGCGCGTTATTGGCGGGGAACCGGCCCGCTTCACCCGTAAAGGCCAAACGCACGCGGGCGCGCCGCACCCCCAGCTTTCTGCAAGAAGTTCAGCAAGGCTACCAATTTGTGCGCGGCTCGGCCCTCATGCGGCTAGTTTCGGTAGAAGCCGTGTTGTTCAGCGCGTTGTGGTTTTCACTGGCCTTACCGTTTTCTAAAGCCGTCACCCTCAATTTTGTAGATGAGGCCCGCATCGCCGGTTTCCTTGGCCTGTTCAACAGCCTTAACACGGCGGTGGCGTTTTTAGCCTCGCTCTTCTTAGCCAACCGGCTGTACGCGCGTTGGGGCATCATGCGCGTCATCTTGGTTCTACCGCTTATTTATGTGGTGGGCTTCGGGGTGATGATGGCGTACGCCGCCTTTCCGGTTTTAGTTATTTATAAATTTGTGCAGATGGTGTGGTTGCAGGGCTTGGCAGATTCAGCTTACCAAGCCATGTTCAACGCTGTGCCCGGCGAACGGCGTGACCAAGTGCGCGCTTTTATTGGGGGCGTGCCGGAGCAGGCCGGCACATTTATTGCGGGCGGCATTTTAATTGTGGGCGAGCAAACCATGCAACCGGCCACGTTGTATTTAGTGGGCTTGATTTTGGCGTTGACGTGCGCTTATGCCGTGTGGCGTTCTGGCCGGGCGTACAGCGGCGCGTTGGTAGCCGCGCTTAAGGCGAACCAGCCGCAACTGTTTGGCACGGCCTCTCTGCCGTTTGGCGGCTTACAACAAGATGGAACGGCTTTGCAGGTGGCGCTGGCTGGCCTGAAGCAACCCGAGCCGAGTGTGCGCCGCGTGGCCGCTGAGGCGCTGGGCGCCTTTCCGCAATCCGCTTCCGTTGAAGCGTTGGTGCGCGCGCTCATGGATGACGATGCCGGCGTGCGTGTGGCCGTTCTGCAAGCACTGATACAAACTAAAGCCAGCGCGGCGTTGCTAGATGTGGCCGCCCGTTTGCAAGATGCGAACGCGGAGGTGCGCGCGCAAGCGGTGGATGCGGTAACGGCAT
>JAEURM010000247.1 GCA_016789245.1 Anaerolineales bacterium | reverse complement strand
CGGCCAACAAACTCAACGAAGGTTATTACGGCTGGCGGGCCGGTTGGCTGGTTTCATTTCAATTTCCGGGCGGGCAGTTGCGCCTCATCAACACCGGCCTCAACTCTGGCACGGTGGCCGTGCACAACTACTTTGCCCAAATTTCCACCGTAGAAGAGTGGACGCGGGCCGTTACGCCGGGCGGCTTTGAAGCCGTTTACGCGCGGCTGTTTGGCAATCCGTTCCGTTACGCGGTGGAGCCAGTAGTGCCAGATAATTTAGTGCCGCCATCATTAATTCTGCCATTTGAGCCGGGCAAAGCGTGGGCGTTTACGGGCGGCCCGCACGGGGCGTGGGATACTGGCTCAGCGTGGGGCGCGTTAGATTTTGCGCCACCGGCTGAAATTGAAGGTTGCGTGCAAAGTGAGGAGTGGGTGGTGACCTCCGCGCCCGGCGTGGTGGTGCGCTCAGAGTACGGCGCACTGGTAATTGATTTAGATGGCGATGGTTTTGAAGGCACCGGCTGGAATTTGTTTTATATGCACGTGGAACAGCGTGACCGGGTGCCGGTGGGAACCTTCGTCAACACCGGAGACCGGCTTGGCCACCCCTCGTGTGAGGGCGGCGTGAGCAACGGCACACACGTTCACTTTTCACGTAAATATAATGGTGAGTGGATTGAAGCGGGCGGTGGGCCGTACCCATTTGTGATGGATGGTTGGCTGGCATCTTCTTTGGGCCGGGAATATGATGGGACGCTGGCCAACGGCGGCAACGTAATGGAAGCGTGCGATTGCCGCGCTGAGGCGAATGAAATAGCTAGACCCTGAAGTGATGGTTATTTGTTATGGGTTATTGAACTTGCCCGCAATAACAAGTAACCACTAACTCCTAACTAATGGCAGACAGACCAAGACACTTAACTCACGTAATACGCCGGAATCAGCCGAGTGGGCCTAATCGCCGCAATCGGCGGGAGGGCAATAGCTCTGGCGGCTGTTTGATTCTGCTGGGCTTTATTTTTGGCGGCGTAATTTTGGCTGGCGTGCTGTTTGTCTCTCTCACTTCTGCCGCGCCGAGTGCGCCCACGGCTACAACTGCGGCGGTGGCGCAAAATACGCCGCTAGCAACGGCGGTGCCTACGCGCCAGCCTCCTGTTGGCACGCCCACATTCACGCCAGAGCCGCCGCTTCCCACCAGCACTTTCCTTGCGCCATCCCCTTCACCCACGGCCATTGTGCAAGTGGATGCGCGGCCCACCGTGATGTACGTAACGCAATCTGGTGATACGTTGGCGGCCATTGCCGCGCGTTTTGGCGTAAATCCAGATGATATCCGCCAGCCGCCGGTGCTAGAGGGCGCGGCCACCACGCTCTCGCCCGGCCAACTACTGGTAATCCCCAATGTGCTGAGTGAACTGAGTCCCGCAGAAAAACTGATGCCGGACTCGGAAGTAATTTTTGGCCCCAGCGCCGCCCGCTTTGACTCGAACGGCTTTGCCAAAGAGCAGGGCGGTTACTTGGCGCGTTACAAGGGTTTTGTAGATAACATCACGCGCACAGGCGGTGATGTGGTGGATGCGTTGGCCCGCCAGCATTCCGTTAGCCCGCGCTTTTTGTTGGCCTTGCTAGAGCATCAGGGTGGTTGGGTAACAAATCCAACGCCATCTGAAGAAGCGCTCAAACGTCCGCTGGGCTACGTGCACCCGTACCGCACTGAGTTAGGTGCACAACTGAATTGGGCCGCCAACCAAATTGAAATTGGCTACTACGGTTGGCGCGCGGGCACACTCACCACACTCACATTTCCAGATGGTACACAGTTGCGGATGGATCCCACGCTCAACGCGGGTACAGCGGCGGTGCAATTCTTCTTCTCGCAAATGCTTAACCGCGCGGAGTGGGAGCAGGCCATTAGCCCCAACGGCTTCTCGGCCACATACCGCCGCTTGTTTGGAGACCCGCTCACCCGCGCGTTTGATGTGATACCGGGCAACTTGCAACAGCCCACTCTCAGTTTGCCGTTTTTGCGTGGGCAAACATGGTACTTCTCTGGCGGCCCGCACGGCGCGTGGGAAGTGGGGGGGGCGCAGGCCGCGTTAGATTTTGCGCCCGCTTCCATTGAAGGCGGCTGTTCACCGTCTGGCGCGTGGGTAACGGCTATGGCCGCCGGCCAAGTGGTACGCTCGGAAAGTGGCATAGTAGTGATTGATTTAGATGGTGATGGTAGTGAGAGCACCGGCTGGGCGTTGTTCTACTATCACATTGCGGATAATGAGCGGGTGGCCGTGGGTACAGTGGTGGAGCGCGGCGCAAAAATCGGGCATCCTTCTTGTGAAGGCGGGCGGGCTACGGGCACGCATGTGCACGTTTCCCGTAAATTCAATGGGGAGTGGATTTTGGCCGGTGGCCCGGTTCCGTTTAATTTGGATGGGTGGGTGGCGCAAAACGGCGCGGCTGAATATTTAGGCCAGTTGGTGAAAGACGGCGTGATTGTAGAAGCTTGTACTTGCACGGCGGCCTATACCGCTATTACGGCGGGGAGATAAACGGCTATCAAGGGAAAGCAGGGAAAGTGTGTAGCGATGCTGGGGAGCAGGGGTGAAAGGGGTCACGATGCATTAATTTGGGTTTTCGTTTAATGCCATGCCCGCCATCGGCTGTAAGCCGACGGCTATACATGCAAAGCCTACGTCGCGGGCTTCTCAAAACAAGGCGTCGGTTTTAACCGATTTCGTGTTGGTCATCTAATAACAATTTCTTTGTTGTAATGTTGGTTATAAATACGTGATTTTGCATTCTAAAACAATGTTTTCTGTGATTTGTCATCGGCTATCGGCCATCC
>JAEURM010000246.1 GCA_016789245.1 Anaerolineales bacterium | reverse complement strand
AAATATTTGTTTTGGCCTGAACGTATAGAACCCTGATCAGTTTTCAACTCAACCAGCATAAACCGATAGCGGTTCTCGGTGATAACCAAGTAATCCGCCTTAAACGACTGATTGTTTTCTGTGTTTTCAGATATTTCGCCAATCCGGATGGGGAATTCGGGGATGATAAATTTGGCAGTGAGCGCAAATTTATAGGCGATGATTTCGGGAAGATAAAGGGCAAAAAAGATATCAGCTCGCCGTTCAAGTTGATAAGCCGGCAGTTGCCGCCAACGGTCAAGCCAATCAAAAATCTCTTCGATTTTTAGCATCGCCTTTTCTGTAGCTAAGGTTTCGCCGGAACAATCAACTTCAGGCCGGCAAAAATCGTATCGCCCTCGCCCATGCCATTGGAGATTTGAAGTTTGAGCACCGTCGTATCAAAGCGCGCGGCGATGCTGGTCAGCGTATCGCCCGGTTGCACCACATACTCAATGGGGCGGCGCGTGGGGTTGGGGATGGTGAGCACTTGCCCCACGCGTAGCGTATCGCCGCTCAAGCCGTTCGCATCGCGCAAGGCTTTAAGCGTAATGCCGTACCATGTGGCAATGCGCCACAAACGGTCTCCGGCTTTCACGGTGTAGGTAATGAACACGCCAGTGGGCGTGCGTGAAGGCGTACGCGTAACAGTGGCAGGCAAGCGCGTGGGAATGAGCAATTGGCGGCCCGGCTGAATCGTATCCGAAGATAAACCATTGGCCGCTTTAAGTTGCGAGAGCGGCACGCCGAACTTGCGCGCAATCCGCAGTAATTGATCTCCCGGCTGAACCACATAAATGGTGGCGTTAGGCGGGAACGGCGTACGCGTGCGGGTGGGCGTAGAAGGTGGCGGGATGAGCAAAACTTGCCCCGGATAAATCGTATCGGTGGAAAGATTGTTCGCCGTGCGCAACGCCGGAACGGTGATGCGGAATTGCCGCGCAATCAACAACAATTGATCGCCTTGCTTAACAGTGTAAGTCGTGTAACCCGGCGGCACCGTCAGCGGCGGGCGCGTGGCCGTAGGCGGGCGCGGCGGGATGAGCAAAATCTGCCCGGCGAAAATCTGTGAGTCCAACGTCAGGTTATTCACGCGCAGTAAATCGGCCAACCGCACACCAAACTTCTCCGCAATCTTCGCCAGCGTATCTCCCGGCTGAACGGTGTACGTGGCTGGGCCGGGCACCAATGTGGCCGTGCGCGTGGGGCCGCCCGGCGTGACTGAACTATCACGGGTGGGTGTGCGGGTGGTGGTGGGCGGCGCGGAAGTATTGGTAGGGCCGGTGCTGGTAGCCGTTTCAGTATGTGTTGGCGTAGGCGAGAACGCGGAAGTTTCTGAGGGAATGGGCGTGAGTGGCGTGCGTGAAGGTGAGGGTGTACGGGTGAGCGTGGGTGTGCGGGTTGGCCGCGTGGGTGAGTGCGTACGCGTCAGCGAGGGCGTGCGGCTAGGGGTGCCGCCGGTTTGCGCCTCGGCGGCTGGCGCAGACGCCCATAGGCCCATCAGCGCTAAACCGGCTACCAGTAATAATCCAACCCAAAAACGAGAAAGTCGCATAAGCCTCAATCGCTTGCCAAGTGCAAGAACCGCTCCCGATTGTAGGCGGGAGGGGGCTTAGGCGCAAACTTGCCGGGCTACCATAAACCTTAAGGCGTGGGGGTTGGAAATGGCGTGGCAGAAGCATCTGGCAAGCCGAAGGGTGTAGGCGTGGCCTCTGGGCACCCAATTTGGCAAGGCGTAGGTGGTGGCGTGGCCGTATTTCCCGGGCACCCAATTTGGCAAGGCGTGGCAGAGGGAAGCGCAGTCACAAATGCGGCGGTGTTTCACAGCCAATAGCGCACGGCGTAAAAGTAGGGAACGGCGTGAGCGTGCCAACCAGTGTGGGCGTAACGGGTAGCTGTTCTATTGGATAGATGCGTTGTTGGCAGTACAGCAAGTTACTCACTGGCTCGGTATCTAAAACGTTCACCCGCACCAGCAAATATGCGGCGCTAGGGAAAGCCTCTAAGTTGTACGGGTAGCTTTGGCTAAAGGTGTGGGTGCCCGGCGGGTAATTGGTTTGGTAGGCCCAAAAGGCGCGGTCTAGCGGCACATTTCGTAGTTCACATGGTGCCGGGTCTTCATTGAGGCTGAGCGGAAAGGCCACAATATGCGCAATCGTGTTTTGTTCACTGGTGTAAGTCAAATCCGCGCCAAAGGTAAAGCCGCTGGGTGGCAAAGGCGTGGCTTGAGACTCCGGCAACCAAACAACCGTAACATCTTGCACGCGGTTAGCCAAATTATCAAATTCTTGGGTAGAGAGCGGCGTGCTAGTGATAAAGCCGGTGGGCAATGGAACCGGCGTAGGCGTTTCGGCTAACGGAGAGGTTGCCGCGCTGGTGTTCCAAATCTCCAATTGGTTGCCATCCGCGCCATACCAAAGGATGGCCAGTTGAGAACCGTCTGCACTAAAGTCTAAGGCATGCACGGGGTCTGGAAACGTAACTTCGCGCAACAACGCTCCATCTTCCGCGTTCCACACGCGCACGGTTTGGTCATTATCCGCCGCTGTGATTAATATTCTTCCATCCGGGCTAAGGCGCATGGCGGTGAGCCAAGTGGGATTGCCCGCAAATGTTGTTATCAGTTGTTGGCGGGCCAAATCAAAGAGATAGGCATTAGGGTTGCCGCCCACCACCAACTTTTGCCCATTGGGTGTAAATTCCACCCACAGCGCTTGTGAGGTATTTGGCAAAGTAAGAGCCTGAACCTCTTGAGTAGTTTCTGGATCCAAGACCCGCACGATTGAAGAAGTGCCGCGCGCTACCGCTAAAAGTTT
>JAEURM010000245.1 GCA_016789245.1 Anaerolineales bacterium | reverse complement strand
GCAAACTGCAGAGCGGCGCGCACATCATCTTCACTGGTGATGCGGGCCAAACCGTAAATGGGTGTGGGGTTGATGTTGCTAGCATCATTCATTAGGCCGCCCACTTGTTCCCAAGTAATTTGTGCAGATGGCTGAACGGGCGAAATTTCTAACGGCGTAACGGGGGTGGCAGGCGCAACCAGTTTTTCGCCGGTTGGTTCTGCGGCCAACTCATTGCCCTTGTACGCTACATACAGCGCAGGTGGAACAGTCACTAAGGCGGCCAATGCGGCGCGGCGGCCAATTTTGCGGCGGTTTTTCTGCATAGAAGCTCCTTTGACCTAAGTTCAATAAAACAGTAGCGCAGGCTTAAGGCCTGCGCTACATTGTACTGAACGACCGGCGTGGTGGAAATAGCCACTACAGTTCTTTGAGTGCCGCGTCTAACTCGGCTTCGGTGGGTTCCGTCAAAATCATTTTGCGTTTGCCCGCCCCCAAAACTACGGTGGGCGTACTCCGAAAGCCGCCGTTGATGAACAATACAAACTGGTTGGCAGTGGCATCGTCATCAATATTCACCTCGGTAAAAGCCACGCCGAGAGCTTGGAGATGTGCCCGCACCAAATCCGTGTCCTCACAATCCGGGCGGCCATAAACAGTAATCATAGATTCTCTCTCTGTGTTCTCTACCCCGCCATATTGGCAAAGAAACGGATGTACGTCTCAATGCCACGATAGTAGTTGGGCAGATATTGCTTCTCGTTGGGCGAGTGAATGTTGTCATCGCGTAATCCGAAGCCCAACATGATGGAATCCACGTTCAAGATTTGCTTGAGAAGCACCACCACCGGCACACTGCCGCCCGCCAACTCAAACACCGGCTTCACGCCGAAAGTAGCTTCCAACGCGGAGGCGGCCGCTTTCACCGCCACTGTTTCCCGCGGAATGATGGCGGCTGGGCCACCGGCGAGTGATTTCAATTCCCAACGCACCGTTTTGGGTGCTTTGGCTTCCAAGTATGCGCGCAGTTGTTGCTCTACTTCAGCATCATCTTGATAGGGCACTAAGCGCATGGAAATTTTGGCCATGGCTTTGGCCGGAAGCACCGTTTTAGAACCTTCACCAATAAAGCCGGAATATAAGCCGTTAATTTCCAGCGTGGGCCGCGCGCCAGCCCGCTCAATGGTGGTGTAGCCATTTTCGCCGTACAAGCCGGGCGCACCCGTCATCGCCCGCCAACCTTCGTCCGTGTGTGGCAAACGGGCCAACTCCGTGCGCTCTTCCTCAGAGAGGGTGCGCACTTTATCGTAATAGCCGGGAAGCGTAATGCGGCCAGCGGCATCATGCATGCCGGCCACCAGCTCACACAACGCCTGCGCCGGATTCAGCACCGTGCCGCCAAATGTACCGGAGTGCAAATCATGGTCTGGGCCATGTACCCACAACTCAAAGTAGGCCAAGCCGCGCAAACCATAGATGATGCTGGGCAGATTCTTTTCAATGATGCCGGAGTCGGCGTTCAGCACCACATCACATTTCAACAAGTCTTGGTTGGCATCCATAAAGGCGCGTAGGCTGGGCGAGCCAATTTCTTCTTCGCCTTCAATCATCATCTTCACGTTCACGCCCAACTCGCCGTGCTTCAGCAAGGCTTCTAAGGCTTTGAGGAAGGCGTGTACTTGGCCTTTCATATCACTCGCGCCACGGGCGTAAATGTAATCATCGGCGCGGAGGGTGGGTTCAAACGGCCCGGCCGCCCACTCGTTCAGCGGGTCAACGGGTTGCACATCATAGTGGCCGTACACCAGCACGGTGGGCTGGCCGGGCGCGCCCAGCCACTCACCGTACACCACGGGATGCTTGGCGGTAGGCATTACGGCTACTTTGTTAAATCCCATGCTGGAAAGTTGCCCGGCCACCCACGCCGCGCACTTTTCCATATCGGCTTTGTGCTCAGAAAGCGTAGAAACGCTGGGGATGCGCAGAAAATCTTGATACTCTTCCAAATAGCGGGCGCGGTTTTGTTGCGCGTACGCCAATGCTTTTTCGGCTGAGGCCATGTGGGTTGCTCCTTGAGGGTGAATTAATTGGATTGTAGCATGGCAGACTTTATCAAAAATAGCTCTAATGCTGGACTCCCGCTTTCGCGGGAGCAACGGCTTGCGCAAGGTCAGCTGATAAGTTTCCATCTCCCACACAAGCGGTGCAATTTCCAACGAAGGCGGATGCTTAAACACAACGGACAGGCTCATCACCTGTCCGTGTACATTCAATTGTGACCGGCCAAGAAAAATTAGCCTTCGCTCGGCACTTCAATCGCGCCGCCTTCATCCTTGCGGCCAAAGCGCGTGGTGATTTTCTCGCGTTGCTCATTGATGACAGTCTTGCCACGCTCAGTGAGTTCATCGGCGCGGGCGCGGGCCTCAGCGGCCAACTTTTCAGCGCGGGCGCGCGCGGCGGCGCTAGTTTCCTCAGCGCGCACACGGGCTTGCCCGGCCAAATCTTCCGCGCGGCGGCGGGCATCTTCAGCCGCTTCGCCCGCTTGGTCACGCAGTTCAATACTGCGTTGGCGCAGTTGGGCACGCGTTTCCTCGCCGGATTGTGGGGCCATAATCAGCGCCACCGCCGCGCCCACCAACCCACCGATAATAAAACCGGTGAAGAACGAGCCAAAATCGCTATCGTCGTTATCAGACATGGTGAAATCTCCTTATTGCAGAACTATTTTTGTTGCAGATATCCAAATTCTGTATCACTGCGAGGCGGCTCGCAATGACAGTAGAGCAACAAAACCTATTTACATGCGCCGGAAGATACCGCCCAGCGCGCTTAACGCATCTACAATTTTAGACAGACC
>JAEURM010000244.1 GCA_016789245.1 Anaerolineales bacterium | reverse complement strand
CGAGCGTTGAAAGTGCCGTACGTAGCCTTGATGATAGAAGGGGTTGACCGACTGACCGTGTGGCCGGATGACCGACTGACCGACGCTCACCTTGTTACGCCGCCACCCAATCACCTTGTCAGCTTTCCGGTAACTTTTCAATCTGAAACCATTGGCCACTTACACGTTGCGTCGCGTGCGCCGGATGAACCGTTTTCCGCCGCAGACCGCCGCCTGCTGGAAGATTTGGTGCGGCAGGCCGGGGCCGCCGCTCAAGCGGTACGCCTCGCGGCAGATTTGCAACATTCGCGTGAGCAGTTAGTAACGGCGCGTGAAGAAGAGCGCCGCCGCCTGCGCCGCGATTTGCATGACGGCCTCGGCTCGCAGTTCGCCGCTCTACACCTGCGCGCCGAAACACTGCGGACGCTCATCAAAAATAATCCGCCCGCCGAAGCGGTGGCCGTTGAATTGCGTGATGAAATTCGCGCCGCCGTCACCGATATCCGGCGGCTGGTGTATGAACTGCGCCCACCGGCGTTGGATGAGTTGGGATTAACTGGAGCGATGCGCGCACTAGCCGCCCAGCGCACCTCGGCCAACGGCTTGCAAGTGTTGATTGATGCGCCCGAACCCTTGCCGCCGTTGCCCGCCGCAGTGGAAGTGGCCGCGTACCGCATTACGCAGGAAGCGCTGACGAATGTGGTGCGCCATGCTCACGCGCACACTTGCCATATCCGCCTCGCACTGGCCGATGAGTTGCGTCTAGAAATTAGCGATGATGGCGTTGGCCTGCCCGCGCACCTGCAAGCGGGCGTAGGCTTGCGCTCCATGCGCGAACGGGCCGCCGAGCTGGGTGGCGCCTGCCGCGTTGAGACCAATGCTTCGGGCGGTACTTATGTAGCCACTTGGCTCCCATTGAAACTTGAAGCCAACAACTCTATCTTTCACTTAGCCAATGGATAAGACACGCATCCTCATCGTTGATGACCATCCGCTTTTCCGCAAGGGCATGCGGGCTTTGCTGGAAGCCTTGCCGGATATGGAAGTGGTGGGCGAAGCGGCCTCCGGCGAAGAAGCCTGTGTGCTGGCCAACACCCTTACACCAGATGTGATTGTGATGGACTTGCAAATGCCGGGTGAGAGCGGCATTTCAGCCACTCGCGCCATCCTCAACGCCAGTCCGCACATTCGTATTGTGATGGTGACGTTGTTTGAAGATAGTGAGTCCGTATTCACCGCACTGCGGGCCGGGGCGCGTGGATATATCTTGAAGGATACAGAAGCCAGTGAAATGGCGCGGGCCATTCAGGCGGTGGGGCGGGGAGAGGCCGTTTTCAGCCCTGCCATTGCCAACCGGCTGATAGATTTTTTTGCCGCGCCGCACCCCACTGTGCCCAAAGAAGTTTTTCCGTCTCTCACCGAACGTGAGCGCGAGATTTTGCGCCTCATCGCCCAAGGCCACGCCAACCCGGAAATCGCGCGGCAACTCTCACTCAGCGTAAAGACTGTTCACAATTACGTTTCCAACATTTTTAGCAAATTACAGGTGGCGGATCGGGCGCAGGCCATCATCCGCGCGCGTGAGGCGGGGCTGAGGTAACTCATAAAGCGCATCCTTCGACAAGCTCAGGATGCTTGTTTATAGGCTAGAGCGTTTAAGTTTAGGGTGAGTGAAATAAAAAACCACTGGTGCAAGCCAGTGGCTTTAATGAATTGTTTTCCCGCCTCACGGCACCCAATTGGATAGCACCGTGAGCGTGCTCATCTGTTGCTTGGGATCATTAGTGGGCAAGAACACGCGGAAATCATGCACACCGCCCATATCGCCGTGCATCATAAATTCCATGGAAAGCGTCGTTGTTTCGCCGGGCTGGAGAACCATCGAACCGATGGTTGGAACGGGCGGTCAACACCCCTCCACAACTTGAACATAGGGCGGCTCACTAAAGCGCAGAGGCTTATCGCCCACATTGGCCACCACAAAACTGGCTTCCACGGTTTGCCCCAACTTCACATCCCCAAAATCAATTTTGTTACGGTCAACGCTCAAGCTAGGCGCGCCCTGCACCGTCACTTCTACTTTCGGTTGTGAGGCGCTGTTGAGCAGGAAGGCGGCCACGCCCACGGCCACCAGTGCGAGAACGCCCACCACAACCTGCCACGTTTGCACGCCCGTTTTGGCGCCGACGGACGTGGTGGCTTTGCGATGTTTATTTGCCATACTCATTTCCTTTCTCTTTATGGGCCGGTGCTGGGGCCAAACTTGGCGTAGGTTTTATCAACAAACGCTTTAATTTCGCCCGGGCTTTGGCCGGCCTCCAACAGCCGCATGGTATCTTGTGTAATATCCACGCAAATGCCGCAGTTCACGGCGTGTAAATCATATTTCAGCGAGCCATCGTCATTCACGCCCGCCACGTAACACCCGTAACTAGAGGTGTGCCCCAGCGCGGAACAGCCGCAGTAACACGGTATTTGCTCGGCGATTTCGCGGTTGGCAACGGCGAACTGGTAGGCTTCACTCGTGCGCACTGGCGCGGCCTGCACCTCTGCGGGCATATCTTCCAACGCGGCCATGGCATAGTGCGCGTGGGCATTGGCACTGCTGGCGCTATCCGCCGCACACGCCGTTAAGGCCCCACTCACACCAACGCTCAACCCTAACCAAAAGATTCCATGTATTAAGCGTTTGAACATTTTTGTTGCTCCAATACCTGAGTTATATAGTCTAGTTTAGGGGCAGGACGGGTGGAGCTATAGTGACAGAGCGCGTAGTTTTCTGATGATATACGTCCGGATTCAAAGCCGGTGACTGGGCAAGCGCTCACATAAAATTGCACGCTAGGCGCGAATTTACCGCT
>JAEURM010000243.1 GCA_016789245.1 Anaerolineales bacterium | reverse complement strand
CGCGGCCAGTTTCTAGCCCACGCTGGCGGGTGAGCAGACGATGGCTCATGGTGGCCACGGCCACGGCCTTCACATCATCCGGCGTAACAAAACTGCGCCCGGCCAGCAAAGCCATGGCCTGAGCGGCGCGTTGAACGGCCACGCCGCCGCGCGGACTCACGCCCAGCACCACATCTCCATGCCCGCGCGTGGCTACCACCAATTGCAAAATGTAATCTTTCACGGGCCGCGCCACACTCACCTTCAGCACTTCCGTTTGCAAGTGGAGCACTTCTGCCAGCGAGAGCACGGGCCGCACGGCTTCCAGCGGATTTTGATGTTCTTCCTGCTCCAGAATGCGCCGCTCAGCGTCTAAGCTCGGGTAGCCCAGTGAAAGCGAAAACAGAAACCGGTCTAACTGCGCTTCTGGCAACGGAAATGTGCCCGCCGTTTCCACCGGATTTTGCGTGGCGATGACGAAGAAGGGCGGCTCCAGTTTGCGCGTCACGCCGTCCGTGGTCACTTGGCCCTCGGCCAATGCTTCTAGCAAACTGCTTTGGGTGCGCGGCGTGGAGCGGTTAATTTCATCCATCAGCACCACATGCGCAAACACCGGGCCGGGCAAGAACTTGAACTCTTGTGTGCGCTGATCATACAAGCTGGAGCCGGTAATATCGCTCGGCAGTAAATCGGGCGTGCCTTGCACCCGTTTGAAGCTAGCATCCAATGATTTGGCCAGCGCCTTGGCCACCAATGTTTTGCCCACGCCGGGCACATCTTCCAGCAGAATGTGGCCGCGCGCCACCAAAGCCGCCACCAACAATTGTAGTTTGGCGTGCTCCACCACTACGGCGCTTTCAATATTCTGCATCAGCCGCGCTGTTAAATCACCGGCGGCTGGCACGCCATTGACGTTGGAAGTTGAAATTGGGGCCGTCATCATCGCCAAACATTCTATCACGCAGAGTTGGGCTAGCCAGTTTGTCTGAGTGGGGGCGAGGCGGTATCATTTCGGGCGCACGAAAGTGCGGTGGAGGAGAATTCTCTAATCCTCCAATTCTCTGATTTGGAGTTCTGATGGCTCAAAAGACTTTGATTTTTGTAGGCGCGCACCCGGATGATGAAAGCTTTGGCCCGGGTGGCTTGTTGGCGGAATATGGGTTGCGCGGTTACCGGGTGATTTATGCCTGTGCCACGCGCGGGGAAGTGGGCGCGGCTGACCCGGAGCACATGCGCGGCTTTGACACGCCCGGTGATATGCGCTGGGCGGAACTCACAGCGGCGGCGCAGGAACTTGGTTTGGCGGAGGTAATTCACTTGGGTTACCGTGATTCGGGGATGCCCGGCTCATCGGATAACGCGCACCCGCAGGCACTGGCCGCCGCGCCGTTGGAGGAAGCCACCGCCCGCGTGGTAAAAGTTCTGCGTGAAGTGAAGCCGCAAGTGGTGTTCACGTTTGATCCCATCGGCGGCTACCGGCATCCAGACCATATCGCCATTCACAACGCCACGGTGCAAGCCTTTCACGCCGCTGGGGAGGCCACCTACCGGCCCGATTTAGGCCCAGCGTACGCGCCGCAAAAGCTGTACTTCAGCGTTTTTCCCAAAGGCTTTCTCAAACTGGCGGTGCGCTTGATGCCGCTGATGGGGCAAAACCCCAAGCAGTTTGGGCGCAATAAAGATATTGATGTGACGCAGTTGTTGGAGGAGTTTCCCATTCACGCGGAAGTGAAAGTAAGTGAAACGGCCCTGCGGCGTAAAGAAGCGGCCTCTGCCTGCCACAAAAGCCAATTGGCCGGTGGCCCGCCGCGCGGCCCAGTGCGCTGGCTCCTGCGGCGGTTTGAAGGCAAAGAAGCGTTTATGCGTGCGCATCCGGCCCCCAACAACGGCATGAAGGAAACGGATTTGTTTGCTGGGGTGGTATGAGAAAGTTTTGTGGCTCGCCCTTACCCCAACCCATCTCCCAGCGAGAGAGGGGCGGCTACTGCCGCCATTGATTGGCGCGGATGTTTTTCTCGGCCAGCCGCACGGTTTCTTCCACGCGTTTGGCGCGCGTTTCCGGCTTTTTGGCGTTGAGTATCCATTCCAAAATCCCCCGCTTTACGGAGCGAGGAAACGCTTCAAAATAATCTTTGGCCTTTTTGTTAGCTTTAAGCGCCTTGCCCAAATCGGGCGGAATTTCTAGCGCCTCCACCGCATCTAGCGCCGCCCAAGAGCCATCTTTTTTAGCGGCTTCTACTTTGGCCAAGCCCGCTGGGGCCATGCCCCCAGCCTTGAGCATTTTCTCCACGCGCTCTTTATTGGGCTTAGACCAGCCCGGGCCCGGTTTGCGTGGCGCAAACCAAAGCATGGAACGTTCGTCATCCAATTTGTTGGGCTTGCTATCAATCCAACCAAAGCACAGCGCTTCTTCCACAGCTTCATCATACTCAAAGCGCGGCTTGCCAGTAGCCTTTTTATAGCTGATGAGCCACACGCCCTCCGCGCGGGTGTGGTTTTGCTCCAGCCAAATGCGCCATTCGGCGCGGGTTTTGGGGTGAACGGAGTTGGCTGGGGCTTTGGGCATACAATTTTGGGGACGCAGATAAACGCAGACGAACGCAGTTCTGTCTGCCGTAATCTATGTCATCTGCGTCTCAGAATGGCTCATCCGTTGATAAAGTTCGCCAAATCTTCCTTCAACTGCGCCAGCGATGGCAGATGCACGTACATCATATGCCCGGCTTCGTAATACTTCAGGCTGATGTTCTGGCGGAGGCTGGCATCTAGGCCGAGATGGTTGAACGTGTACTCTGTGGCGAAGTGCGGCGTGGCTAAATCATAGTAGCCGTTGGCGCATAATACTTTCAGCGCGGGGTTGCTCGTCATC
>JAEURM010000242.1 GCA_016789245.1 Anaerolineales bacterium | reverse complement strand
TTCAGTATCGAAAACGTCAATCTTGCCTTGAAGTTTAACTACCTTAATGGGCCAGCAGGGAAGACAGGGAGCGTGCCCGCCGGTAAGCATCAGCGCGACAAATGACGCTTGGACATGTGCTTCAAAATGAACGCCGCCACCGCCGGTGGAGAATGGATTGCTTAGTTTTTTCTTATTTGCCATCTACCGCCACGCACAGATACTTTTGCCGAGCTTCCTATTATGTGGAATGCATTCCGTATAGTGCTCCAAATTTCCGTTCCGCATAACATGCCTTATAAGCGTATTATATGGAATTATCCAGCGAGGAAAAAGCGGAATAGAGTTTCTTGGCTTTCTCTCCGCCAACGCCTTAATTCAACCGCGCCAGCTCATCCCACAGCATATCGCGGTTTTGGCGCACGGCATCGGCGTCTTTGGCCTCGGGCGCAAGGTTGAGGTAGTGCGTCAGTAGTTCTGCGGCGCGGCGGGGGGAGCCAGCGCGGTAACTCACTAAACCCAAATCCCGAATATGGCTGGGTTGGGCGGGTTGCAGTTCTCGCAGGCGCTCTAACACGCGGGCGGCCAGCGGCCAATCTTCCACGCCAATGTACACGCCGCGCAAATTGTTGAGCATGCGGGCCACAATTTCTGTGGAGGGGGTGGGCTTGAGCCAGCGCGGGTTAAACGTGCCCGCATAGCCCGTGCTCTCAGAAATCAGCCGCACAAAATCCGCTTGCCCCAACTTTTGCCCGCCGTTGAACGGGTCTATAAACACGGAACCGTCCTCTGCCACCACTTCCACAATAAAGTGGCCGGGCATGCCCACGCCGCGCACCGGCAAATGTAATTGCTCCGCCACGTGCACGTACAACATGCTCAGGCTAATGGGCAAGCCTTGCTTGCGCGTCAGCACTTCATGGAGATAGGAGTTGCGCGGGTCTGAATACTCTTGGCGGTTGCCGGAGTAGCCCAGCGTGCCAAACAGATGCTCCGCGAGGCCGAGGGCGCGTGTGGCCGGTGAGCCGTGCGGCGTGAGGGCGCGGGCCGCACTCTCAGCCAAATCTGCCAGTGCGGTTAGGGTTTCAGAGGGGCGCAGGTGTGGGTAAGCCACCTCGCGCGCAAACAGCAAATTGGCCCGCATAGGCGCTAGTGCCTCGCCCGCCTGCGCCACTTCCTCAGCAAACGAAGTTTCGTCTAGCGCGTTCACGGCGTGGGCGTAATGCCAGCCGGCACGGTGGGCACCGGCGTTACCAAGTTCACGCGCACCGCCAAAACTTGCCCCGCCTGTAGGGTGGCGTTGGTCACATTGTTGTTGCGCTGGCGGATATCTTCCACCGTGCTGTTGAACTTAGCCGCAATCGCTTCGAGTGAATCACCCAATTGCACCACGTAATCAATGCGGGTGGCACGCGGCAAGTCTGGCGGAAGGGGCGTGGCGGTGGGTTGCTCTAAACCGCCCACTGGAATAATCAGTTGCTGGCCCACAAACACATCATCCGTGGTGAGGTTGTTGGCGGCCTTAATATCCAAAAAGTTCACCGTGAATTGCGTGCCAATGCTGAACAGCGTATCGCCATCTTTCACCACGTAGATTACGGGTGTGGGGGTGGGCGTGGGGCCAATCGTGGCCGTTTCTGAGGGAATCACCGTTTCCGTAGGGGTGAGGGTGATGGTGGGCGTTTGAGATGGGGTAAGGGTGGGCGTGACCGTGGGCGTGCTGGTGGCAATCCACTGGGAGCCCGGCCCGCTGGTAAAGAATATAAAACCCAGCCAAACTAAGCCCACGCACAGTAAACCAGCCACAGCGGCCAAAATAATTGGTACAAACCGCGCCCGTCGGCGTTTCACTAAGGCGCGGGCGGATTTCCCTAAAGCCATAGAACCCTCAACTTACTTTCAACTTGGTTAGAACAATTGATGCAGGCATTCTACCATGATGAAAACTTGATGGATGAGAAAGGAATTAGAGTGAAGCTATCAGTGTCGAGGGTCGGGTGTCATCGTGGCCTCCGCATAGGCCGATATTCTAAACTTGGCGGAGGATACTCGATACTTTGACACAAGACACTCTTATTCCATCTATAATGTCTCCATGACCAACAATCAAGCCCAAGTCCAAGCCCAATTTGGTGTACATGCTCAGAATTATGTGGCCAGCAAAGACCACGCTCAAGGCGAGAGCTTAGATAAATTGGTGGAATTGCTCCCATTTCAACCCACGTGGCGCGCGCTAGATATTGCCACCGGTGGCGGCCACACCGCTTTGGCGCTTGCGCCGCGTGTGGCCGAGGTGGTAGCCAGTGATATTACGGCCGAAATGTTGGCGGCGGCAGAAAAGTTCCTCACCGGCAAAGGCATTACCAACGCCCGCTACCAAATGGCGGACGCCGGTTCTCTGCCGTTTGACGAAGCCGAGTTTGATTTGGTGACGTGCCGCCTCGCCGCGCACCATTTTCCTCAGCCGGGCCAATTTGTGCGTGAAAGCGCCCGCGTGCTTAAGCCGGGCGGCTGGTTTGCGCTGATTGATAACGTGACGCCGGTGGATGCTGTTTCTCAGCGATACGTGAACGCGTTTGAGAAACTGCGTGACCCTTCACACGCGTGGGAATATTCTGCGGTGGATTGGGAAGCGTTTTGCCAAGCGGCTGGTTTGCAGGTGACGCACGTTATTCACTACCGCAAGCCACTGGAATTTGAGCCGTGGTGTGACCGGTTGAGCGTACCAGCCCATGTGCGCCAACAGCTTCGGATGATGCTGTGGCAAGCGCCAGCCGCTGGCCGTGAAGCCCTTCAGCCGCAATTTTCTGGCACCACAGCCGAAGCCGCTCTACATGGCCCCATCACCTTCTCTCTCGGCGAGATTTTGCTGATTGCCAAGAAGTAGTAC
>JAEURM010000241.1 GCA_016789245.1 Anaerolineales bacterium | reverse complement strand
AGGGCCGCGCCGCCCGCGCCTACTTTGAAACCGTGCGCGGCCTCAGTGATGAGGTGGAATTTCATTTTGATTCTGTGCCACTGCCCGGCTATGGTTGGGTGTTTCCCACCTCGGCCACAACGGCCAATGTGGGCGCGGGCTACGTTCTGCGCAACGGGCGCGCGCCGCAAGCCACGCCGCGCCAAACGTTTGATGGTTTCATCACCAACCCGTACGTGGCCAATCTGCTGGCCGAGGCGCAAACGGCCACGCCCATCAAAGGTTTTCCTCTGCGGTTTGATTTTGCCACCGCGCCCACCGCCAAGCCCGGCCTGTTCTTGGTGGGTGAAGCCTGTGGCCTCGTCAACCCGCTCACGGGTGAGGGTGTAGATTACGCGCTGGAATCGGCAGAAGTGGCCGCTGAAATCATCACGGACGCTCTGCGCCGGAGCACGCCGCCGGAGCAAACCGCCCCCACTTACACCCGCGCTCTGCGCCAACGTTTTCTGCATTTGTTCGCCACCATCCGCCGCGTGCGCGATTTATACTTGCAACCGTGGGTGCTCAACCGCTTCGTCCGCGCCGCGCAGAAAAATGATGAACTCAAAATGCGCTTGGTCAACATCGCCCTCGGCGTAGCAGACCCACTGCACGCTATTTCACCGAGGACGCTGTGGCAGGCTTTAGTGGGATAGGAGTTAGGGATTAAGGATTAGGGATTAGCAATGAAACACGTAGACTCGAATTTCGAGCAAGCCGATTTACAAAATAAAAACTTTTCCGATGCGAACTTTGTAGATGCTAATTTTAGGCAAGCAAATTTGACCCGCGCCCAATTTGTGCGGGCAACGTTGATGAAGGCAGATTTCACACAGGCGAATTTGCGCGCGGCAGTTTTTTATGAAGCCGACTTAATCGGGAGCAGTTTTGTTGAAGCTGATATGATTGAAGCGGAGCTAGAACGAGCGCAAGCCACAAATACTAATTTTTCTGGTGTAAGTTTGGTGCGCGCCAACTTACGTCACACTGATTTAACAGGCGCAAATTTATCCAGCGCAGATTTATCCAAAGCCGATTTATCTTTCGCTAACTTGAGCCGAGCCAACCTTAATGGTGCCGTTTTAGATGGGTGTAAACTCAAAGGCGCAATTCTCACTGAAATCATCGCCAACCATGAAACCCTTTGGCCCGAAGGCTTTGACCGTAATCGCTATTAATCCCTAACCCCTAATCCCTTCACTCCTATGCCTCTCTCTCAAAAAGTAGCCCTCATCACCGGCGCGGGGCGCGGAACCGGCCAACGGCTGGCGCTGGAACTGGCGCAAGCCGGCGCAACCATCATCGTGGTAGATATCAACCCCGATGCGGTGCAACGCACAGTGGACGCTATAACTCAAGCGGGCGGCCACGCAGTAGCCCAGCCCAATGATGTGAGCCACAAAATTGCCACGCAAACCATGCTGTACGCCGTGCTAGAACAATTTCCGCGCATTGATATTTTGCTGAACGCCGCCCACATTGCGCCCAGCAACTCGGCCCTTAAGATGGATGAAGGCGAGTGGAACCGCACATTGGATGTCAATCTCAAAGGCGCTTTTATCGTTTCGCAAACAGTTGCTAGAGCCATGAAAGAAACTGGCGGCGGCTTAATCATCAACCTCCTCCGCCCGCCCAGCGCCCACGCCGCCGTTAATGCCGCCCGCTCCGGCCTCCTCGGCCTCACCGAAGCCCTCGCCGCCGAATGGACGCCGCACGGCATCACCGTAAAGGCGGTAGAATCGGCAGACGCGTTATTGGTTATTCGTGAACTAACCAATAACCAATAACCTCCATGACCATCGAAGTTCGCACTGATGACCGATTACGTATAGTGGGCGTTTTGCTAGCGGCCAGCGATTGGCCGGAGTTTGAGCAACACCAAAAGCCGTACAAGGCGCACCGCGTGGCCGATGCCGCGCACAAATACTTCGCGTCCCACCGTGAGCGCTCGGCGGCCAAGGCCATCCGTTTATTGGCAGGCAATGGCGAAGGTTTGCCAGCCATGTTTGCGTACGCCCTCAACCAAAACTGGCCGGAAGATTTTCTGCCGCGCCAAAACCGTTTTCTGGCCGCCGCCAACCCGCTGGCATTCTTCCTTCAGCACCAAACAGACTTTGCCCAAGCGGAAGCCGATGCCACGGCCGTGTTGGCCCGCGCCGATTTGGCGAAATTTTTGACTGCGCTGTGCGGCTCACAAAGCCGCTCGTTCACTTTTGTGCCCAACCTGCTCTTCCCCGGCCGCCAAGCCGTGGCCGCCAGCTCGGCCAGTGAAGTGGTAGTAACGGCCCCGCCGCCCATTGCGTGGGGCACCTCGCACCCGTGGCGCTACAGTGAACGGCCCGATGAATCACTGGCCATCATCAGTGAAGCGTTTGCGCGCTTTTTGTTTGCGGAAGTAGCGCCTGCACAAGCCGAGGTGCTGGGCTTGGCCAGTGCCGTGCTGTTCTTGCGGGAGGCGGAAGGCGCTGATGCGGGTGACCAATTTATGGTGATGGAGAAAAAGACGCGCGGCCTAAAACAATTGCCCGCCGTCGCAGCTTCGCTAGAAAACGTCCTAGCCGAGCGCCGCGCTGGAAATTATCCGGGCGGCATTGCAGACTTTGTTAATCAATTTACTAATTAACCACGAAGACTCTAAGAGCACGAAGTTCACGAAGAATTTCTGTGATGCTTAGTGTCCTTCGTGCCCTTGTGGTAAACAGGCTTTCAATGACATACAGCCTAAATTTAGAAGAAATGGAAGGCCGCTGGATTGCTCATGTGGCCGAATTGCCCGGCGCGTTTGCCACGGCAGATTCACTTGATGCGGCCACGGAAGCCGCGCCCGCCGCCATTGTGGAGTACGCCGCGTGGAGCGAAGCCTCTGCC
>JAEURM010000240.1 GCA_016789245.1 Anaerolineales bacterium | reverse complement strand
GGGTTCATTCAGCACTTGGTAGTAACGCAGGCGGCCCAAATAGCGGCGGGCCACGGCCTCAGCAAAGTCCGCAAAATCAGCGGCGTTATCCGGCGGGGCAAATGCGCCACGGGCATCACCATCCGCGCGGCTCCATGCGGGCGGCGAGGAGAGCCGCACCATAATTTCTAGGCCGTATTTTTCAGTCAAGCCCACAATGCCATCGTATTTATCCCATGCAGAAATGCACGGCCCGTTGCGGCAATCTTCAAAGTTGCCTTTGCCGCTAATTTCAATATCCGCCCACGGAAATTCCTGCCGGAGCCAGTGAAAACCCGCTTCGGCAATCAACCGCACTTGCTCTTCGCGCTTGCTCGGCTCCACTTCTTGTTGCAAAAAAGTGTTGATGCCAAACGGGTTGACGCCATTGTGCTGAATGGGCACCTCTGCTTGCAGGTTGAGCGGCGGCCTAAACGCCCCCACGGCTAAGTGCCACAAGCCACGCGCCTGCCCGCCCAGTGCTTCTTCACCGGTTAGGTTAAAGGCCCACTGCCGCAAGTCTTGTTGGAAGTAGGCCAACGCCACCACGGCGTAAAATAGGCTCAGGGCAAAGTAAAGCTGTTTTTTGCGGGGCATTGGGGGAATTATAATCTGGGCGGATGTGTGGCAGTTGAAACTGCACCAACAGAAAGCGAAGCCCGCCTACGCGGGCTGAGCCTAAAGTCGGCGTAGGCCGACTTCGCATTGTGTTGCCGCGACTTTAGTCGCCGCGCACAACCCCACTATAATTAAGCCAATGACTCACTTCCTCACTGACCCGCAATATGCCACGCTGGTGGCGCTGTGTGATGCGATTATTCCGGCCGTTGACCGCGTGGAAGATGCGGCGAGTGCGCCGGATAGTTTTTGGAAGCGCAAAGCTTCTGATTTAGATGTGCCGCGCTTGGTGACGCGGGCCGTGCGTGACTTGCAAAGTGCCGAGCAACAAGCTGAGTTCAAGCAATTGCTGGATGCGCTCAATCAGCCTTTTACCGCCGGTTTGCTTACGGGCCACTTCCGGCCATTTGTACAACTTGCGCCTGAACAACGTGAGCAAGTTTTGCAGAAGTGGGCGGTCTCGCCGGTGGGCAAACTGCGGCAAGGTTTTCAGGCCGTTAAGCGGCTTACGGCGGCGTTGTTTTACTCTGTTTTAGATGAAACGGGCACCAACCCCAATTGGGCCGAGCTGAATTATCAGCCGCCTGCCCGCAAGGCCCTCCCTTCGCTTCCCTCCCTTTTCAGCTTCATTGAACTCAAAGATGAAGCTGAACTCACCTGTGATGTAGTAATAGTTGGTTCTGGTGCAGGCGGCGGCGTGGTGGCGGCGGAATTGGCGCGGGCGGGCAAGCAAGTGATTGTGGTGGAGAAGAGCGGTTACTACCGTGAGCAAGATTTTAACGGCGTGGAATTTACGGCTTATGAGCGCTTGTATGAAAACCAAGCCGTACTGGCCACGCGTGATTTGGGCGTGATTGTTTTGGCCGGCTCGGCGTTGGGCGGCGGCACGGTAATTAACTGGGCCGCCTGTTTGCGCACACCGGAGCATGTGCGGGTTGAGTGGGAACAAGAATATGCATGCAGTGAATTCACGGCCTCGGCCTTCAATGCGGCGTTAGATACAGTGAGTGCGCGTTTGGGCGTGAATGAAACAGAAGCGTGGCCTAGCAAGCAAGCGCAGATTTTGGAACGCGCCTGTGACCGTTTAGGTTTGGGATGCGGCGTGATTCCGCAAAACCGCGTGGGGTGCGATGCGCCGGATGAGTGCGGCTGGTGTTGCCTGGGGTGCGCGCGGGGGAGCAAGCAGAGCACGGCCCGCACCTACTTGCAAGATGCCGCCCAGCGCGGCGCACAGTTTTTGGTGAACGCGCACGTGGAAAAAGTGCTGATTGAAAATGGCCGTGCAGCCGGCGTGCAAGTGCAAGCCGCTGGCCGTACGGTCACCATCGGCGCGCGTGCCACTGTGCTGGCCGCTGGAAGCCTGCACTCACCGGCCGTGCTTCTGCGCTCTGGCCTCACCAATCCCAACATTGGCACCAATTTGCGTCTGCACCCCACTGTGCCCGTGTTTGGAGATTACGAAGATGTGATTGAGCCGTGGCGCGGCCCCATGCTCACGCGTTACGTACCACATCTCACCAATTTGGATGGCAACCATTACGGCGTGGTGATTGAACACCCGCCCGCGCACCCCGGCCTGATTGGCCTCGGCCTGCCGTGGCTTTCGGGCGTGCAACACAAAGCTTCTGTGGCCCGCGCCGCACACCGCGCTATTTTTATTGTGATTACGCGAGACCGTGAAGGCGGCCGCGTGACGGTGGATAAGCAAGGCCGGCCGGTTCTGCATTACAAACTTTCCAAGCGGGATGGCTACCACTTGATGCGTGGCCTGCAAGAAAGCTTCCGCTTACACCAAGCGGCGGGGGCGAAAGAAATTGGCGGCACCCACTCTGGCCTAGAGCCATACCGCACTGGTGATTTGGAAATGTATCTACACCAGTTGGAGCACACCGGTTTACGCGCCAATCATTACAATCTTTTTTCGGCGCACCAAATGGGCACCTGCCGCATGGGTGGGCACCGCTCCCACGCCGTGCTTACGCCGCAAGGAGAAACATGGGATGTGCGCAACCTTTTTGTAGCGGATGCCTCGGCTTTCCCAACCGCCTCTGGTGTGAATCCTATGCTCACCATCATGGCAGTGGCGCACCTCACGGCGCAAGCGGTGAAGGCGCGGATATGAAGGCCGTTTCAACCGAGGTGGCGGCCTACTATGATGCGAATACGCGACCTTTTCTCAACTTCTTTGGCAGTGGTACTGGGGTGGCGGCCATTCACCGCCAAATTTGGGGGCCGGGCGTAAAAACAGAGCGTGAGGCGT
>JAEURM010000023.1 GCA_016789245.1 Anaerolineales bacterium | reverse complement strand
GTGAATCAACTCACAGGCATTCTCGCCCAACATGTGTACGCCTAAAATTGATAAGTCTTTGGGCGAGAACAGAATCTTGAGCAAGCCTGTGGCGTCGCCAATGATTTGGCCGCGCGGGTTTTGGTCACCGTAGGCGCGCCCGATTAAGTACGGCTCACCTTGCGTCTTGCACTGCTCTTCTGTTAGGCCCACCATCGCAATTTCCGGAATGCCGTAAGCGGCCAGCGGCACCAAGCCGGCCCGCGTTACCGGTTGGCCAAAGGCGTGGCGTACCGCCGCGCGGCCCTGCTCCATAGACATGGAGGCCCAAGAGTTGCGCGTGGCCACGTCCCCCGCCGCGTACACACTGGGCTGGTTAGTTTGCATGAATTCATTCACGAGGATAAAGCCCAAGTCATCCACCGCTAAACCAGCATGCTCTAAGCCGAGGCCGCGCGTGTTGCCCACGCGGCCAGTGGCCACTAACGCCATATCGCACGCTAAGGTTACGTCATTATTCAGGCGGAAGGTTAATTGCGCCGGTTCGGCTTCCACGGCCACCACCGGTTCATTCAGCACTATTGTTACGCCGTTTTCTTCCATCTGGCGTTTGAAGCGGTCTGCCAATTCTGCATCCAACACCGGTAGTAAACGCGGCTGGCGTTCCACCAACGTTACCTGCACACCCAGCGCGTTAAAAATAGCCGCATACTCAGAGCCAATCACGCCGCCGCCAATCACCACCAAACGTTTGGGCAGAACTTGTAAATCTGGTAAAGAGGACGCATCAAACATGCGTGGGTCTTCAAAAGAAAGTTGCGGCGGGCGGTAGGCCGAGGAACCGCTGGCAATGAGCAAACGCGTGCCCGTCAGATCCCGCGTGCCATCACTGGTGCGCACGCGTACGGTGTACGGGTCCAGCAAGGTGGCTTCGCCGCGTACAATCTCAATGCGGTAACGGTCTAAGTTGCGGCGGATGAGGCCCCACTCCGCCTCTAGCACGGCCGGGCGGCGGTACATCAAATCACCCAACGTTAAATTGGTGGGCAAAGTAATGTTGAGGCCGTACACACCGCGTTGTTTTAGGCCAGCCATGTATTGCGCCGTTTCGCGCAAGGTTTTAGAAGGCACCGTGCCGGTGTTAATGCCAGCGCCACCCAAGCGATGCGCCTTTTCAATTAAGGCTACTTTTTTACCCAGACGCGCGGCTTCTTCTGCGCCTTTGGCCCCTGCCGGGCCAGAGCCGATGACAATCAAATCATATTGAGACATAGTGCGCCATTTTTGCTAGCGGTTTGATGTGTGGCGATGATACCAGATTGCGCTTTACGATTGCGGCTTTTCCGCGAGAGATTTTAGGTTGAGCAACTGCCGCCGCATCATCACCCAATCGCCCCACGGTAAAACTAGCCGCATCAGCCAACCCAACGGGCCGCGTGGATAACGCACGCGCAGTTTAACAATCAGAGGCGTGCAGTTGGGTGATGCCGCTTGGATGCAATAGCTCACGGCCAGTTCACCAAACAATCGCTTCAGCAAAACGGCTTGAAGTGTTACATGCACATTGGATGCAAAGCTCGCCAGCCGAAACATCGTCATGACCGTTTGGCCCACTCGTAAGTTTTCCAAGCCGGGCGTCAGCGTGGGCGGGCTGGGGCGGCCCCAGTTATCAATCCAATCATAGCTGTACGGCGCTACCCGTAGTTGGCACAACCAGCGAAACACAACGGCTACGGGCGCATCCACCGTCACCGCCCGGAAGTAAGCCGCGTCGGCTTCCGTCAGTACGCTATCACATGGAAAAGTCTGCGCGCGCTCAGCGGGGGTGCTCCCCCATATCAAAGCTATCGTCATTGCCACTTTCTCCTAAGTTTGATAAAGTCCTGCCTACAACTGTATCGTGAGAGGCTCGGCTCCTTCAACTCCGAAGCATGGTGGAGGCTGTCAAAGACAGCCTTTTTGTATTCTTGGGAGAAGCAACCATGACGGTTATCTTATTCATTTTCGGTTTGGGATTATTAGTGGTAGGCGGCGAGTTATTGGTGCGGGGCGCTTCGCGTTTGGCCACGGCGTTCGGCATCTCACCCTTGGTGGTGGGGTTAACGGTAGTAGCCTTTAGCACCAGTGCGCCAGAATTGGCCGTCAACCTCCAATCGGCGTTTGCTGGCCAAGCCGATATTGCTTTGGGCAATGTGGTGGGCAGTAACATCGCCAACATCTTGTTTATCCTCGGCCTCTCTGCTTTAGTGGCGCCTTTGGTCGTTTCCCAGCAACTCATCCGCATTGATGTGCCGATCATGATTGGGGCTTCAGCCTTGCTGTTATTTTTGGCATGGGATGGGAGTCTCAACCAAGTGGATGGCATGCTGTTGGGTAGCCTGCTCATTGTGTATACGGCCTTCGCCATTCAATTAAGCCGCAAAGAAAGCAAAGCTGTGAAGCAAGAGTATGAGCAGGAATATGGCTCCGCGCAAAAAACACGCCCGCACTGGCCAAAGAACTTAGCTTTGGTAATCGGGGGCATTGCTTTGTTGGTGGTTGGCGCCCAATGGCTGGTGAATGGCGCGGTAGAATTGGCCCGGTGGCTGGGCCTGAGCGAATTGGTGATTGGCCTCACCATTGTGGCGGTGGGCACTTCCCTGCCGGAGTTAGCCACCTCTGTCATCGCCACTTTTCGCGGCGAGCGGGATATTGCGGTGGGCAACGTGGTGGGAAGCAATATCTTCAACATTTTTTCGGTGTTGGGCCTCACAGCGCTGATTGCGCCCAACGGCATTCCCGTTGCGCCCGCCGCCATTACGTTTGATTTACCAGTGATGTTGGCCGTGGCCATTGCCTGCCTGCCCATCTTCTTCCACGGCAACCAAATTGCGCGCTGGGAAGGTGGCCTGTTCTTTGGGTACTATGTGGCCTACATTGCTTATTTAGTGCTCAATGCCACCCAGCATGATGCTTTGCCGTTGTTTAGCAATGTGATGGTCTGGTTTGTTCTGCCCCTCACGGCGCTTACGCTGATGATTGTGGTTATTCGTGAAGTCCGCGCTCGCCAAATTTCGGCCTGATTGGAAATTACTGCATGCCGTCTCCAACTACCTCTAACCGCAAATTACAAGTGCTGATTGTGGGCTTTGCCCTCCTGCTGACGCTAGCGGGGCAATTTGCCTCCTATCTCTCACCTATCACGCAACTGTGGGCCATTGGCCTAAGCGGGCTGGGTGTGGCCTTGTTTTTAATGACGGCACGGGTGGAGGCTTGGTTGAGCCGCTGGTTAGGGACAGCCGCGCAAAACTGGTCACTTACAGGCATCCTTGTTTTCTTTGCAGTATGTTTATCGGGCTTAGCCGCTGTACTCAACCAAGAATTTGAGCAAGCTCAGCGGCGCAACTACTTGCCCGTGCTGGCGCTAGTTTTTCTCGCCAGCCTGAGCTATGTGTGGGCGTTTGCGCACACCCGCCCGTGGCAATGGCCTAACTGGCGGCAGTGGCTTCATACACACCGTCTTGAACTGAGCCTGCTGGCGGCCATCCTGCTCATTGGCATCAGCCTGCGGTTTTACGCCTTGGGCTCACTGCCGCGCGTGATTGATGGTGATGAAGGGCTCATTGGAGATTTAGCCCTCGCCACCAAAGCGCCGCCCTACGCCACACCGTACTCATGGCCAGCGGAAGTAGGCGGCTTTTACATGCAGGCCATCCGCATCGTGTTGGAGATTTTCGGCCCGACGCCCTTTGCCCTGCGCTTTCTACCCGCGCTCGGCGGCTCACTGGCTTTAGTGACGGTTTATCTATTAGGCCGCCACCTTTTTGGCGTACGGGTGGCGCTATTTGGCGCCGTCCTGCTGGCACTTTCTCACAGCCATATCCACTTCAGCCGCATCGCCTCAGTTTCCTATATTCAGGGCACTTGGATAACGCCATTGGTGCTCTATCTATTTTTTAGCGGCCTCCAGCGGGCCAGCCAAGTGCGGTTAGTGTTGGGCGGTGTGGTGCTCGCCCTCCATATGGGCGTTTATTTTGATGCGTTCATCACGTTTGGCATCACCAGCTTGTATGGTCTGCTCAGCCTGATTTTGTACCGCAAGCAGTTCCCCAATTTATTAAAGCACTTAGCGGTGTTCAACTTAGGAAGCTTAATCGTGGCCTTACCGCAAATTATCCACTTTGCCCTCCGGCCAGTAGATTTTGCCGGCCGCTTTGGCAAGGACGGCATGTTTCAATCCCCGTGGTTAACCAATGAAATGGCCACCACTGGCAAATCCTTTCTGCAAATCATGGGCGAGCGTTTAATCCACGCCCTTTCAACGCTTAATACCACCCCGGCCACGGATTTCTATGGCGTGCGTATCCCGCTCTTAAGCGTTTTTACGGCTACGTTTTTTATCCTGGGCGCAGTGTACGTCTTCAGCCGCATCCGCGATGAACGTTATGGCCTGCTCACTGTTTGGTTTTGGGGGGCAACCTGCGCCGTGGCCTTCTTCTCGGTACCGCCCAGTGCCGATACCTACCGCATGTTGATTGCGGTGCCGGCCGCCACCCTCATGGCCGCCGTGGGCTTTAACCAAGTTGTTCAACGCCTATTCAATGATGAACCCGTTATCTCACGGGCTTGGGTGGTGAGCGCCACGGTGATGGCCCTCATCATTGGCGCGTTCAATGTGCGCGTGTACTTTTTTGATTTTGTAGGCCAGTGCCAATTTGGCGGGGATGAGCGCACGCGGTTTGCCGGCTACTTAGGCAATTACGTGAGTGAAGTACCGCGTGATACGCCCACCTATTTACTCAGCACCGAGTTTCTGCGCTATGGCACGCATATCTCCGTAGATTTTCTGAGCCAGAAGAAGCCTATTGAAAACTGGGACGCGCCCGTGGACGCGCTCACCAGCCCATCTGGCGCACTTATTATTGCGCCCGCTTTGCGGGTAGAAGAACTACGCGCGTGGACGAATACGCATGCGGGCGGCACGTGGCACTCTGAATTTGACTGCGGCACGCCGATGCTGTTTGCCTACCGCGTGCCTTAACACTGATGACGCCTCACCCTCGCCGCATTGGCTTTATCTCTACGCGCTTTGCCGGAACGGATGGCGTTTCACTAGAAACGGCCAAGTGGGCGGCGGTGCTAGAGCGCCTCGGCCACCTGTGTTTTTACTTTGCCGGTGAAAGTGACCGGCCACCCAATGTGAGCCGCACCGTGCCAGAGGCCTTTTACCGGCATCCGATGATTGACGCGATTAACACTGCGGCGTATACGGGCAATGGGGGCGTCACCGCGCAAGCCCGCGCCGAGCACCCCGAGCTGGGGCCACTGTACAAAGATTTTTTCTCCATCTACATTCGCCCCCCACACCTCACTCAACACATCAACCAACTCAAAGAACACTTCAAACAACAGCTTTATGCGTTTGCTCGTGATTTTGAGTTAGAAGTGTTGATTGTTGAAAATGCGCTCACCATCCCGCTCAACTTGCCGCTAGGGCTAGCGCTCACGGAGTTTATTGCCGAGACCGGTTACCCCACCATCGCCCATCATCATGATTTTTACTGGGAGCGGCAACGCTTCCAAGTGAACTGCGTGGCCGATTATATTGCGGCGGCTTTTCCACCGGCTTTGCCCAGCGTGCGCCATGTGGTGATTAATTCCGTGCAGGCGCAACAATTGGCGTGGCGCACCGGCCTGTTCTCACGTGTGATTCCCAACGTGATGGATTTTGACCAGCCGCCCGCCCCGCCAGATGCGTACGCGCAAAATGCGCGCGCCGATTTAGGCGTAGCGCCCGATGAGTATTTCTTTTTGCAACCCACCCGCATCATTCAGCGCAAAGGCATTGAGAATGCCATTGAACTGACCAAGCGGCTGGAAGTGAAAGCCAAGCTCGTCATTTCACATGCCGCTGGGGATGAAGGCACAGCGTATGAACAACGCGTGCGCGAGTTTGCCCATTTATTGAACGTACCCGTGCGCTTTGAAAGTGATTTGGTGCAAGATGGGCGTGGCCTTACGCCGGATGGCCGCCGCATTTACACGCTGGGCGATGTGTATCCCCAAGCCGATTTGGTCACCTACCCTTCTAGCATTGAGGGTTTTGGCAACGCGTTTTTAGAAGCGGTGTATTACCACCGGCCCTTGGTGGTGAACAAGTATTCCATTTACGAAGTAGATATTAAGCCCAAGGGCTTTCAGGTGGTGGAGTTTGATGGTTTCATCAATCAAGAAACTTTGCGCGCCACGCGGCACTTGCTGGAGCACCCAGCCACTGCGCGAGAGTGGGCCGAAATCAACTATCAACTCGCCCGCCGCTACTTTTCCTTCAGCGTGTTAGAGCGCCGCCTACAAGCTTTACTAGCGGATTGTTTTGGTTACGCGGACTAAATAGGGCAGATAGCGGATTGCTATTCGCCATTGGCCATCCGCCATAAACCATTTGAGCTGGCCTTAATCACCAAGTTTTATCATGCAGATTGCGCTCATTCATTACAGTGCCCCACCCATTGTGGGCGGCGTAGAAAGTGTACTGGCCCACCAAGCGCGGCTGATGGCGAATGCTGGGCACGCGGTGCGGATTGTGGCCGCGCGCGGCGCGCAAACCGATGCACGCATCCCGTTTGTGAGCGTACCACTGGCCGATTCACGCCACGCGGCGTTAGCGCCACTGAAAGTGGAATTAGATGCCGGGCGCGTGCCGCCGGATTTTGAACGCAGGGTGGATGAACTGGAACAGCAACTACTGGGTGCTCTGCGAGATGTAGCAGTGGTAATTGCGCACAATGTTTGCTCACTCAACAAAAACTTGGCCCTCACCGCCGCCCTGCACCGAGTGGCGCAAAAGCCGGGCGCGCCGCGCTTCATCCTCTGGCACCATGATTTGGCGTGGACGACGCCGCGCTACCGTTCCGAGTTACATGCGGGCTATCCATGGAATTTATTGAACACCGCGTGGCCGGGCGCACGCCAAGTGGTAATTTCTGAGTTGCGCCGCCGCGAGCTAGCCGAACTGATGCACCTTGCGCCGGAAACCATTGCCGTGATACCAAATGGTTTAGACGTGACCCGCTTCTTTAAGCTAGAACCGTTGACACAGACTTTAGTGCGCCAGATGCAACTCTTGGAGGCCGCACCTATTTTGCTTTTGCCGGTGCGCGTCACGCCGCGCAAAAATATTGAACTGGCTTTGCACGTGTTAGCCGCTCTGCGGCGGGAGCAACTTGCTTCAGCGCAATTGGTGGTGACCGGCCCACTCGGCCCGCACAATCCGGCCAACGCGCAGTATTTTGAACAACTCAAAAATTTACGCGCGGAGCTGGGCTTAGAGGACGCGGCTCACTTTCTCGCCGAGCTGAATGAGAGTTTTTTACCGGATGAAGTGGTGGCAGATTTTTATCGCTTAGCAGACGCTTTGTTTTTGCCCAGCCGCGAAGAGGGTTTTGGCTTGCCCGTGTTAGAAGCGGCCTTCAGCCGTTTGCCCATGTTCTGCACAGATATTCCGCCCCTGCGCGCCTTGGGTGGTGAACGGGCCACCTACTTTGCGCCGGAGGCGGAGCCGCACGCGGTGGCCGCGCAAATACAAACGCGCTTGGCGGCAGATGATGCCTATGGGGCCGCTGTGGCCGCGCGGCGCACGTTTACGTGGGAGCGCGTTTACGCTGAACACTTAGCACCGCTGTTGAAGGAAACTTAAAATGACCAAAGCCCTTTTTCCCTCTCTGCACCGGGTGTTAGTGCCGGTGATTGAAGGCCAAGATATCACCACCGCCTTGCACACCGCGCAAGCGTTAGCCACCGAAGTGCGTTTGGTGGGCGTGGTAAAACTCGCCGCTGAGGCATCCCTCAGCGCAGGCGCACAGAAGGCACAAGAAATTCGCAAACGTTTACGCAAATTGGCGCAGGCGGAGGGCGTAAGCGCCCGTGCCACTATCGTGGTGGCCTTTCAGCCGTGGCTGGAATTGCAAAAAATCATTGAAGCTGAAGCACCCGATTTGCTGGTGTTGGAATGGGGCGCGGCGCTAGACGCACTGGGCCTAGCGCCGCAAGACGTGCTGGCCAAGCCGCCGTGTGATGTGGTGCTGGTGCGTGGCCCGTTCCCTAAAAATTTAGCGCGGGTGTTGGTGCCTCTGCGCGGTGGCCCACACGCCGAGTTGGCGTTGCGCATCGGCCTAAATCTGCCAGCTAAAAATATCACTGCCTTGCACATCCATCTCAAAGGCGATGACGGCTCACAAGCACCGTTCAAAGGTTTAGAGCATGTGCTGGCGCGCTTGCCAGAAGTACAAACAAAGACGATTGTGACTGAAGATACGGCGCGAACGCTTTTAGAAGAGACCGAGCAAGTGGATTTAGTGGTGATGGGGGCAACGGCGCGGCCCAGTCAAAGCCCAGTCTCACTTGGCCCAGTAGCAGACCGGATTTTGCAAGAAGCCCGCGCGGCGGTGATGGTGGTGAAAACGCGCCGCACCATGCCGGAAACAGTAACGGATGAAACCATCGGTGCGCAGGCCATTTCCATCTTGGTGGATAAGTGGTTTGCCGAGAATACGTTTGATGCCAGCGAATTTGCGGATTTAGAGCATTTGGTGGCGCTGAAACGCGAGCAAAATCTCACTATCAGCTTGGCGCTCCCGGCGCTGAATGAGCAGAAAACGGTGGGCAAAGTTATCCGCACCCTGCAACGCACATTGATGGAAAAAGTGCCGCTTGTGGATGAGATAGTGCTGATTGATTCAGATTCCACTGACCGGACGCGGGCCATTGCCGCAAAATTGGGCGTGCCCGTGCACATTCATCAACAACTTTTGCCAGAGTTAGGCGCGCGGCGGGGCAAAGGCGAGGCGCTGTGGAAGAGTTTGCTGGTGACGCAGGGAGACATTATTGCGTGGATTGATACGGATATCGTCAACATCCATCCTCGGTTTGTGTACGGCATTCTGGGGCCGCTTCTGCTCAATTCACAAGTGCAACTAGTAAAGGGCTTTTACCGGCGGCCCTTACGTGTGGGCGATAAAATTCAAGCCGGCGGCGGTGGGCGTGTTACGGAACTTACAGCACGCCCCCTGCTCAACCTGTTCTATCCAGAGTTATCCGGCGTGATTCAGCCGCTCTCCGGCGAGTATGCCGGGCGGCGCAGTGCGTTGGAGCGGTGCTCATTCTTCTCTGGCTACGGCGTGGAAATTGGGCTGTTAATTGAGATTTTTGAGCGGTACGGCATCAATGGCATTGCCCAAGTAGATTTGTTGGAGCGCGTACATCACAACCAACCGTTGGAAGCGCTGAGCAAAATGTCTTTCGCTATCATTCAAGCCGTTATCCGCAAATTAGAGCGGCACTATGAGCGCGCTTTTGTGGCGGACGTAAACAAAACCATGAAGCTCATCCGCCATGAAGCCGCAGGCTATTTTTTGGATGTAGAAGAAATTGCCGAACGCGAACGCCCGCCCATGCTAGATGTGCCGGAGTATCAGCGCCGGTAGTATTCATCCAGTTGCCAGCGCAAAACGTTGCTGGCAATGTACTCACGGATGCGGTGCAAGTCTGTAGCATCTCGCACCACATGCTCGTAATAATTTCGTTGCCAAACCGCAACGCCGGGTGTTTGGCGAATTTCATTGATGCGTTTAATAGCCGAGGATTTGAAACCAGCAATGAATGATCCAAGCGAACGAGGTGGGCGGTGTAGTAGGGGCGCACGGCCGTGCGCCCCTACGGCCGGGTCACGCCCATCCGTGTTCTTAATCACCACAATGCCGTGCAAATGATTCGGCATGGCCACCCATTCGTCCAATTCAATTTCACGCCGGATTTCAGTTGAGCGTTGCCATTCCTCCACCACGATTTGGCCAGTCATGCTCAAGTGCATTTCACCCTGCGCAATTTCACCAAACAAATTAATGCGGTTATGCGTGCATAGCGTGACAAAATAAGCGCCGGCTTGAGCATAATCATAGTTTTGCAAACGAAGTGAGCGCCGGTAATAAACCTTCATCGCCCATTTTGCATTTCCGTCTCGCGGAATTGCATGCGGTAGAGTTTGGCGTACAAGCCATCGCGCTCTATCAGTTCAGAATGCGTGCCAATATCAATTAGGCGGCCTTGCTCTAGCACGGCGATGCGATTGGCGCGGTGTACGGTGGCCAAGCGGTGGGCAATAATCAGCGTGGTGCGCCCGCGCATCAGCCGCTCTAACGCTTCTTCCACCAAGCTCTCCGATTCAGAATCAAGGCTAGAAGTGGCTTCATCTAATAACAACAGATGCGGGTTTTTGAGAATGGCGCGCGCAATGGCTACGCGTTGGCGTTGGCCACCACTCAGTTTTACGCCGCGCTCACCCACCACCGTTTCATAACCCTTTGGCAAACGCTCAATAAACTCCGCCGCGTTGGCCGCTTGCGCGGCTTCTTCTAATTCCGCATCCGTGGCATCCAAGCGGCCATACCGTAAATTCTCACGCACGGTGCCACTAAACAACTGCGTTTCCTGCGCCACCAAGCCAATTTGCTCCCGCAAAGAATCCAACGTGACGGTACGCACATCGTGACCATCTACTAGCACGTGCCCACTGGTGGGGTCATAGAAACGTGGAATCAAATTGAAGAGCGTGGTTTTGCCCGCGCCGCTCGGCCCTACCAACGCTACCACTTCGCCCGGTGCAATCTCCAGCGTTACATTGTGCAGAACTCGGTCACTGGTAGGGTAAGAAAAGGAAACATCTTCCAGCTTGATGTGGCCTGTGACGGCGGGCAGTGGGCGGGCGTTCGGCTCATCTTTAATTTCCGGCACTTCATCCAGCAATTCAAAAATCCGGCGAGAAGCGCCTAACGCTTCTTGCAGTTGCGTCCACAGGCCGGTGAAGGTACCAAGCGCGCCTGCAATGTTGATGCCGTAGACTAAAAACGCAATCAGCGCGCCACCGGTGAGGCGGCCATCCAGTACCTCGCGCCCGCCAAACCACAGCACGGCGGCTAGCGCACTAAAGCCGAGGAAGGACATGAGCGGCGCAACCAACGAACGGAGAATGTTTTGGCGCATGATGTTTTCAAACGTCAGGCCAAGCTGATGGTTATAACGCTCCACTTCAAAGCCTTCGCGCGCAAAGGCTTTTACCACGCGCACGTTGCCAATGGCTTCTTCGGCCACGGCAGTGCTTTCGGCCAATTTATCTTGCACATCCGTGGAGAGTTTGCGCAGGCGGGCGCCCACCACCGCGCCGCTGAGGACGATGATGGGCGCAATGGCAAGGATGAAAAGTGAAAGCCGCCAATTGAGGGCCAGCATGAGCACCAGTGAGCCAATAAATGAAACGGCTTGGCCTAAAGCTGAGATGAGGCTTCCCGTGAGCGCGCCACGCACCAGCGTTACATCCGATGACAAGCGCGAGAGCAATTCCCCCGTACGCCGGTCGGCGAAGAAGCGCACGCTCAATTGGTGCAGATGCGCATACGTCTCGCGGCGTAAATCCAGCAAAACCCGTTCACCCACATAAGTGAGGTAGTAACCTTGAAAGTAATAAAACACGGCGCGGACGAGAAAGGTGAAGATGAGCAGGCCCGTGATGCGGTTGAGTTCCGAAAAATCTTGGCGGCCCAAAACGGCATCTACCAAGTTCTGCATAATCCACGGAAAGGCGAGGCCGAGCGCTGAGCCGAAGATGAGGGTGACTAAGGCAAAACTCAGCGGTGCCCAATATGGGCTTAGATATTTGAATAAGCGCGCCAACTGCTGGCGAGAGGGCGGAACGAACGGTTCAGTAGTGGAGGCCGCTGAGCGGCGAAAGGTAGCAAACATTGGGTGATTATAACGGGGGTAACCGTGTTGCGTATCGCATCCGGAACACGCACTAGGGAATGCGTTCTATGGCTTTGGCCTTTTCCACCAGTGAGCCAATGGGGTGAAAGCCAAGCAAAATGGGCGCGGGGTTAGTGGCGCTGACGGCCATGCCCACCACTTGGCCGGTGTGCGCGCTCAACAGCGGCGAGCCGCTCAAGCCGTTAGCCTCAAACACGTCATCCATCTGTACCCACACGGCGTTGGGCGCGGCGGCGGTAACGGTTCCCCACAATGCACGCGGTTGGCCGCGCCCATCTCCCAAGCCGCTGTACAACACCACGCGCTCCCCCAACTCTGGCAAGCCACGTACATCCGGCTTCAACACTCCGGCTTCAGCAGGTATTTCCGCAAGGCTGAAGAAAACAAAATCCATATCAAAGTTGTAGCTGGTGAAGGCCGTGCCCGTTTGGCCGTAAAAACCCGTAAACGTGATGAAGGCATTGGTGGCTTGCGGAAGCCGAAAACTCACGATGGGGCGCGGCCCAATTAAGAGCAGACTGTGTGCGGTGGTAACGCCCAACACTAAATTGTTAGGCGCTTCCAGCAGAAAGCCACTGCCTACACGTTGGCCGTTGGCCCACTCTTCAAAACTCACATGGCCGGTGGGCAATTCACCACGCGGCGCGGTGAGGGTAGGCGCAGGCGGCGTGGGGCCGCGCGTTGGCTCAATGGCCGCGCCAGCAAATTGAAACAACTGCAAAAGAACTGTAGGAGAGTAGGCCAGCCAAACTAAAAACGCGGTGAGGCTGAGGAGAAGGAAAATAGCAAGACGAGGGCGAGACATGGCGTGAAGCGTGAAACGTGAATAAGCAAAGCGGCTTTCACGTTTAGCCTTTCACGTCATGGTACATCACTCATTGCACACCGAAAACCCATTTGCCCATCAAAGTAATGTTCTGGCGCGCCGCTGGCGCGGGCCGTTACGCGTAAATCCTGCTCCACGCTTTCATTGCCGCCGCCACGCCGTACGCGGTATTCGCCGCTGGCCGGGCCGGTGGGGTTTTCAGACGGTGAGCGGGCATAGTACGTGGGCGAATACCAATCCGCCACCCACTCCCACACATTGCCGGCCATGTTCAGTGCGCCGTACAGGCTAGCCCCAGCGGCGTAATCATCCACCGCGTGCGTGCCCACTCCCACGGGCCGAGGGGTGGGACTGAGATAACGGCACGTGTTGTAACCGGTTAGTTCACAACTTAATTCAGCATTGCCCCACACGTAAATACGGGCATCCACGCCGCGCGCCGCTTTTTCCCATTCAGCTTCCGTGGGCAAGCGCCGCCCCGCCCACTGGCAATACGCGGCGGCCACTTCAGATTCATACAGCAAGGCCGGATGATTCTGATATTGCGGGTCAACGGCGTACGGCACGTAGGTTTTGGCCTTAACTTCATAGATGGTGGGCTGGCACACGCCCGCTTCGATGCATTTTAGAAAGTTACGGTTCGTCACTTCGGTTTGGTCAATCCAAAAGGCGTTGAGATGCACACGGTGCTGAGGCTTTTCATGGTCTTTGGCTAGTCCATCATCCGCCGCCGCGCCCATCAAAAATTCACCGGCGGGCACACACACCAGCACCACGCCATCAATGGGTGAAGTGAGCGTTTGCCCAATTTCAGCACAGGCCGGGAGGGAGGCCGCAACCGTTGGCGCTGAAGTGGCGGGCGGCGCGGCTGTTTGCGTTACATCCACGCGGCAAGCAGTGGCGAGGAGCACTAGACTAGCTAACAGTGTTGAAGTTATGGAGGTAGTTTTCATCGGTTGAAATGTTGTTTTACGGCGCTACCCAAAATTTGATAAACCCGTCACCTTGCGTGAACAGTTGGCGGCCATCAGCACTAAAGGCCAGCTTCCACGCCGCGTTGCTGTGGGCGGCTACAGCGCTAATGGGCGCACCCGTCTCCACTTCCCAAAATCGGAGCGCACCATTTTGGTCACTGGTGGCTAACGTCCGGCCATCAGGACTAACGGCAAAGTTGGTGGAGTTGGTGTTCTCAAACCAACGCACCAACTCACCCGTGCTAACCGCCCATTGCCGTATCGGCTGGTCCCAAGTGTTCGTAAAGAGATACTGCCCATCACGGCTAAACGCAACTTGATACACTCCAGCATCATTCAAAATTACTCGCGCTTGACTGTTGGCAAGGTTGAGTATGACCGTCTGGCCGTTTTCATTACTAATTACCAACCAACGTTCATCGGCGCTCAAGGCCATAGCCAAAGCTGAGCCTAGCTGATCTAACGCGGGCTGTGGCAACGTGACGGAGGCTGGAAGCCACTGCACAAAATTGGTCGTAACTAACAATTGCCAGTTTTGAGAGATAAGTATACGGG
>JAEURM010000239.1 GCA_016789245.1 Anaerolineales bacterium | reverse complement strand
CTTTGCCATCTTCGCTTTCCCAAATCAGCGCCAGCTTATTCTTGCGCGCCGTTTTGAGGTGCCGATCAATGGCGTTGTGCACAATGTTCACTTTGCCGCCCGTGAACCATTTGTAGAACGGCTGGTTGCTATCATCCAGCACTTTATCCCAACGCTTGAACCATTCTAGTTCCTCGGCGCGTTGCCCCCAAAACCCTTCTAGGTTTTCATGGGCGTACTTGGCCAACGCGTCCCAATCGGGCACGTTAGCGTTTTGCACAATACTGGCATCTGGGTAATAAACTTCACCTTCAAGTTCAGTGGCCATAAACAAGTCTCCAAAAGATGGATGAGGATGGGTTAAGCGGATTTTACCCTGTTTGTCACGGGTTCCGCAGAAAACTATCCGAAAGAGTGGCCGGTAAACGGCGTTACGGGCAGGCCGCGCCCGTTGGCTCTAGCTGGCCCAAAGGGGTGCGTTGGTAGCGTTGGCCGTACGTGACGTTTGGGTTGCCGCCTTCCGCGTTGCGCCACAAGAAATAGCTGACGCTGGTTTGCAAACAGAGCCCATCTGCGCTGGTGAGCCGGGCGGCTTCAAAGCCTAGCCCGTTGGCGCGCGGCTCATTGATGAGGAACAGCCGGTCAACTTCTAAATTATCCGGCCCGCGCCGCCAGGCCAATTCACCGTTGACGGCCAAAAAAAGGCCGGCCAGCGGCAGGAGCATCACCAATAACCACAGCCCACAGCCCAGCGCACAACTGCGCGGCGTCATGTTCTGGTTGGCAGGGGAGGTTGGTTGAGTCATGCCTCACCAAGGTGGCTCAGCATCGCCGCGCCAATTTTGATGCCGTTGTAGAAGCGTTCTATTTCCATGTTCTCGTTCGGCGCGTGGTTGGCTTCGTCCGCGTTGGCGTACGGCACAATCAGGGAAGGTGCGCCCAAAATTTTTGTGAACACGTAATCGGGCAAACTGCCGCCGAGGGCGGGGATGAGGAGCGGCGGTTGGCCCTCCACTGCTTGAATGGCGCGGCTGAGGCGCGGCACAAACGGCGTGCTGAGCGGCGTTTTGCTCGGCTCCATGCCGCCCTGCCGGATGAACTCCACCTCCGGCGCAAATTGCCGCACGTGCGCTTCTACTTTGCCAAAAATTTCCTCCACCGTTTGTGCGGCCACTAGGCGGATATCACACTTGGCCACGGCTTGATGCGGCAGAACGGTTTTGGAGCCGGGGCCGGCATAGCCACCGTGCAAACCGTTGAGGGTGAACGTAGGCCATGCGGCGAGGCGTTCATAGTAGCCACGTTCCAACGGCGCATCTAAATGCGCTAAGCCCAAATCACGCCGCACGGCTTCTTCATCCAACGGCAACCGTTCCAGCGCGGCGCGTTCTTCAGCCGTGAGGGGCAAAACATTTTCGTAAAAGCCTTCAATGGTGATGTGGCCGTCCGCGTTCTTCATGGTGCTGAGTAAATGCACCAACGTCCACAGTGGGTTGGTGGCCACGCCGCCAAAATTGCCGGAGTGCAAATCGCGGTTCGCGCCGCGCGCCCGCAATTCAAAACTAATAATGCCGCGCACGCCGCCAATAATGCAGGAGCGGCCACTTTCATGCACCGGCCCATCGCTCGTAATCACCACCTCGGCGTGCAGGCGTTCCCGTTGAGCGCGCACCACCTCGGCAATATGGTCACTGCCCATCTCTTCTTCGCCCTCTAGCAAAACTTTTACGTTGCAGGGCAAGCGGCCATTCAGCTTCATCAACGTTTCAATGGCCAGCAAATTGGCAAAGTGTTGGCCTTTGTTATCCCCCACGCCGCGCGCGTACAACCGCCCGTTGCGCACCGTGGGTTCAAACGGCGGGGAAATCCACGCGTCTAGCGGGTCGGGCGGTTGCACATCGTAGTGGCCGTAAATTAGCACAGTAGGCAGGCTGGCATTTTCCAAGCGTTCACCATACACCATGGGCCAGCGCGGCGTGGGTAGAAGTTCCACGCTCAACCCCATGCCGCGCATGATGCCAGAAATGTACTCGGCTGTTTCGGCAATGCCTTCGCCGTACGCGCTGATGCTGGGGCGGCGCACGTAATCTATCAGCCGCGCTAAAAACTCTGGGCGGTGCGCGTCAATGTGGGCAAAGACTGAATGAAGATGTAGCATAAAAAGAACGCTGATTGCGCTGATTACGAAACGCTGAGGACGCTGATGGTTTTGATTTTATCAGCGAAAATCAGCGCAGTTCAGCGTCCTCAGCGTTCAAAAGCAAGCTGGGCCGTAACAGGCTACCGAATACCCAGCAGTTCTACTTCAAACACCAATGTGGCGTTGGGTGGAATGACGCCGCCGGCGCCGCGTGCGCCGTAGCCCATCTCAGCGGGAATGGTGAACTTGGCTTTATCACCCACGCGTAGTTGCGCCACGCCTTCATCCCAGCCCTTAATCACTTGGCCCACGCCCAGCACAAACTCAAACGGCTCATTGCGGTCAACGCTACTATCAAACTTTTGGCCGTTAGTGAGCCAGCCGGTATAATGCACCCGCACCCGGTCACCTTGCTTGGGCTGTGCGCCAGCGCCTTCTACTAATTTTTCAACTTTCAATTCGGAACTCATTCTATTTCCTTTCAAATTAACCGCGAAGCCGCAACCACCTAAAGGTGGCAAGTGAACGCAAAGCTTTCCTTGAATTTCCTTTGCGTTTCCTTCGCGTGCTTCGCGTCTTAGCGGTTAAATCATACCCCGGCGGGCCGCACGGTACTGCCGCCCTTTTCGCCTAGCACGCGGTACATGCCCACGGGTACGGTTTTGCCTTTCACCTGCCGCGCTTCAGCAAATTCCACGTTGAATTTCTCTTTTACTTATCATCATTTACCGCGTTCTCCTTGGGGTCCCTATAGAGATCAAACAAATTAATATATCTATCTATCTATATTAATCAATTCTTTTTCAAACTTACGGGTGGTCCTGCTTGTCCTGGTACTG
>JAEURM010000238.1 GCA_016789245.1 Anaerolineales bacterium | reverse complement strand
GAGCCGCCTCGCAATGACACACTCCTTTCCTGGCCACCCCGCCTTTCTTTTTTCCATCATCAAAGCCAAGCAGGAGGACTATACTTAGCTTCCTCCACTCAACAGCGAGCGTGCTATGTCTCTCCTCCTCCCCTTCAACTCGTCAGAAGTTCAACTACAAAACGCCGGTGGTAAAGGCGCTAACCTAGCGCGGCTCACGCGTGCGGGCTTCAATGTGCCGCATGGCTTCATCCTCAGTACGGAGGCGTACAGCGCGTACGTGGCCGCAAACAATCTCACAGAAACGATACACGCCGCGGTGGCCAATCTCTTTGCGGAAGATGCGGCGCAGTTGGAAAACGCCTCCGCCCAAATCCGTGCGGCGTTTGTGGCGGGCACCATGCCGGTTGAAATTGAAGGTGCCTTGCGCTCAGCGTACGCCGCCTTCAGCCAGGCACCGGTAGCCGTGCGCTCCTCTGCCACCACAGAAGATTTGCCGGATTTATCTTTTGCCGGGCAACAGGACACATATCTAAACGTGGTGGGTGCGGAGGCGGTGCTGGCCGCCGCCATCAATTGCTGGGGCAGTTTGTGGACGGCGCGCGCCATTGGCTATCGCATGCGCAATCACATCTCACACGCGGAGGCCGCGCTGGCGGTGGTGGTGCAAAAGCTGGTGGCCAGTGAAGTTTCCGGTGTGCTGTTTACGGCCAACCCCGTCACCGGCCTACTGAGTGAAAGCGTGATTGATGCCACGTTCGGCTTGGGAGAGGCGTTGGTCTCTGGCCAAGTAGAGCCGGATCACTTCGTGGCCGATTCGGCCAGCGGCGCGATTGTGATGGTGACGTTGGGAAGTAAACATGTGGCCACACGCGGCCTAGCGGGCGGCGGTGTGGAGAGCGTTGCAGAAAATAGCGCCGCGCGGCAAACGCTCTCCGCCGCGCAAGTGCGGCACATGGTGGCCGCTGGGCAAGCCATTCAACAAGAGTATGGCGCACCGCAAGATATTGAGTGGGCATGGGCGGGCGAGGAACTTTGTATTCTGCAAGCGCGCGCCATCACTTCGCTCTTTCCTGTGCCGCATATCTCTTTTGAGCCGCTCACGGTGTGGTTTTCTTTTGGCGCGGTGCAAGGGCTAGTGGGGCCACTCACGCCGTTGGGGCGCGATGGCATTGTGCATGTGGCCGCTGGTGCGGGCCGTATGTTTGGCGTGCATCAAACACCCCAAACCCAAACATTGTTTGCGCCAGCTGGTGAGCGCATTTGGGTTCGCATCAGTGATTTATTGCGACACCCCGTGGGTGCGCGGCTGTATGCGGAGATATTGCCGCTCGTGGAGCCAAGTGTGGGGCAAATTCTGGTGGAGTTGGCCAAAGACCCACGCTTGGGCGTGGGCACCGGCAAACTCAAGATTGATACCGTGCGCCGCTTAGCCGGTTTTGCTCTGCCTATCGTGATGCGTTTACTACGCAACTTGTTGTGGCCTGAGGATGTGCGCGCGCGTTTTGATGCGGATATTGAATCGTACTTGAGCGCCGCCACCATTGCGCCGGGCAAAAACCGTTTTGAGCGGCTGGCCAACGTGGCGGCTTTCCTGCGCGCACGGGTGGGCGGCGTGTTTGCCTTTCTCTTGCCTAAGTTCATCCCCATCTTTGGGCCGGGCATGGCCGGGCTAAACGTGCTGATGCATTTCACTGGTGACCGTGCGCTGGCCTTAGCAGTAACGCGTGGCTTGCCCCGCAACGTCACCACTGAAATGGATTTGGCGTTGTGGGCTACGGCGCAAACTATCAAAGCGAATGAAGCCGCGCGCACCACATTTCAAAACTCACCCGCCGCTGAATTGGCCGAACACTATCTCAACGGCGCTTTGCCTCCAGCGGCACAAGCGGCGTTGACGCAATTTTTGGCGCGGTATGGCATGCGTGGCGTAGGTGAAATTGATTTTGGTCAGCCGCGCTGGCATGAGAATCCCACGCCCGTCATTCACACCCTGCAAAGCTATCTCAACATCCCCGAAGACTCTGCGCCGGATGTGTTGTTTGCCAAAGGGGGGCGCGCCGCGCTGGCCGCCGTAGAAAAAATCGCGGCCACGGTGCGCGCGCAAACAGGTGGCTGGCTCAAAGAGAAAATGGTTCGCGCCGCCGCGCGCCGTGTGCGCTTGCTGATGGGCGCGCGCGAAAGCCCCAAGTTCTTCGCCATCCGCACCATGGGCGTAGCGCGCCAAGCCTTGCTGGAAGCTGGGCAGGAATTTGTGGCGGCGGGCACATTGGCGCGTGCGGATGATTTAAGTTTTCTCACGTTGGCTGAACTAGAAGCATTGGCCCACAACTCCTCTGCACAAGATTGGCGCGCGTTGGTGGCCTCGCGCCGCGCCACGCATGAGCGGGAAGCGCGGCGGCGGTTGGTACCGCGCGTCTTGGTTTCAGATGGGCGCGCGTTTTATGAGGGTGTGGGCGCGGCCACGGATACAGGTGATGTGATTTCGGGTAGCCCGGTTTCGCCCGGTGTGGTAGAGGGCGTGGTACACGTGGTGATAGACCCGCGTGGCACGCATCTCGCGCCCGGTGAAATTTTGGTCTGCCCAGGTACAGACCCGGCGTGGACGCCACTATTTATGGCGGCGGGTGGCTTGGTGATGGAAGTGGGCGGGATGATGACGCACGGCTCCGTGGTAGCGCGTGAGTATGGCATTCCGGCGGTGGTGGGGGTGCATCAGGCTACTTTGCGCCTCAAGAACGGCCAACGCATCCGCGTAGATGGCACGCAAGGCAAGGTGAGTGTGTTGGCGGGCGATGAATGAATGACGATGGATGAATTCAACGCCTGTGGTTTTGGCGGAGGCGGGCTAGGGCGGTTGGGTGTATGCTTTTGCCAACGTGCCCGAGCCGAACGAACTACCGCCCTTCACCAGTTTGCTAGACACGCTAGAGCAATTGCTCGCTCAAGCGCGGGCGTATGAAGCCGCCCTCACGGCGCGGGAGGCGGG
>JAEURM010000237.1 GCA_016789245.1 Anaerolineales bacterium | reverse complement strand
AGTTTGCTAGAGCGCACGCTAGATGATTCCGCCAACCGGCGCGTGTTTTTCCCTGAAGCGTTTTTGGCACTGGATGAAATGCTTAGCACGGCGCTGAAAATTGTACGTGGCCTAAAAGTAAACGTGGGCGCGTGCCAAGCCAATTTAGAAAAGTTTGGCCCGTTTGCGGCCACGGAGCGCGTGCTAATGGCGCTGGTGCGGGCTGGCGCAGACCGCCAGCACATGCACGAAAAATTGCGTGACCACAGCCTGAAAGCATGGGATGTGATTGCCAAAAACAAGCCTAACCCGCTAGCGCACAACTTAGCGGCGGATACCGAGATGTTGCGTTATTTGCAACCGGCCAAATTGAATGAACTAATGAAAGCGGAAGATTACGTGGGCACCGCCGTAGAGCGCGCGGAAAAGCTGGCGGCAGAAGTTAAGGCGGCGGTGGCTTAACGAGCATGACGCTCAATGCGCTTTTGCTGGCGTTCGGTTTGCCGTTAGTCTTCTTGGGCACCATGCTGGAGGGCGAGGCGGTGGTGCTGGCGGCCGGTTTTCTGGCGCAACAGGGCTATTTGCCGGTGCCGGGCGTAATGGTGGCCGCCGCCTTCGGCACCATCATTGCGGATCAACTCTTCTTTTTGTTAGGCCGGAAGCAAGGGCAGAAGTTATTCACCAAACGCCCCAGTTGGCAAGCCAATATTGAACGCGTAACCCCATGGCTGAAAAAGTATGGAGCGGGGCTAATTTTAGTTTTTCGGTTTGTGTACGGCTTCCGCACGTTCATTGCCATTGCGCTGGGCATGAGCCCTTTCTCCGCTTGGCAATACTTACTGCTCAACAGCGCCGGTGCGGTAATTTGGGCGGCGCTATTTACGATGCTGGGTTATTGGTTTGGCAATGCCGTTGAGCCATTTTTGGCCGATGCGCGCCGCTACGAACTGTGGATGGCGGGCGGCGTGATACTGGCGGCCACCCTTTTCTGGCTGTACCGCCGGAAGAAACAGCCGGACGCGCCAATTGTGGATTAAGCGCTCACCCCGCCCCGCTCTCGCCGGGAGAAAAGGCTCAAACCGAATTCCCCTCTGGCAATAATTGCCTATAATTGGTCGCCAATCGGCTTGTGATGGCTGGAGGCAGAGTGACTGATTTCAACCTAAGTGCGCAAGGGGATGTAAATGTTGCGGGCGATGTGGTTGGGCGTGACAAAATCGTCAACAACATCCAACACATTATTCAACGGGCGCTGACGGCGGCAGAAGAAGCTAAAACCGAACGCGAATTGGAACAAAAGGAGTTGGCCAAAGGTGTGGAGGCTGTGGCCCGCCGCCTACAAGGCCGCGTGGCGGAACGCACCGTAACGCGGGGCAATCCGTACAAAGGCTTGCTCACCTATCGGCTGAATGACTCCGAGTTGTTCTTTGGCCGCGCGGAAGCCATTCGGGATGTGCTGAACCGATTGAGCAAAGGTTCGCTCACCGTCATTCACTCCGAATCGGGCACGGGCAAATCTTCACTGCTCCAAGCTGGCGTGATGCCGCAACTGCTGGGGCGCGGCCATTTGCCCGTTTATGTGCGCCCCTACACCGCTGAACCTAATCTGGCTATCAAACGCGCCTTCTTGCCCGATTTGGGCAACACGCCGTTGTTGGCCACCGCCCCACTCCGCGAATTTCTCCATCAAGTCACAAACGTGCTGGGGCCAGATTGCCGCCTGTATTTATTTATTGATCAAGCCGAAGAGTTATTCACCGTGCTAGGTGAACCAGCGCGGAATGAATTTGTAAATGAGCTGGCTGATTGTTTAGATGATGAATCACTTAACGTGCGCTGGGCGTTGAGCATGCGCACTGATTTTTTTGGGAACTTAGCCAGCTTTAGGCCGCGCGTGCGTGACCCGTTTGCCAACGATTACCGCTTAGAGCGACTCACGCCGGATGAAGCCAAAGCGGCCATCACTGAGCCAGCCCGCCGCCGGGCGGTGTTGTACGAAGATGACTTAGTGGATGAAATCATCCAAGATTTACATACGAAGGAAGTAGCACCGCCAGATATTCAACTCATCTGCTCAGTGTTGTATGACGAAGTGCCGGAGCGAGACGGCGTGGCACTAGCGACGATTACGCACGCCATGTATGACGGCTTGGGCAAGGCCGAAGGCATTTTGCGCGACCATTTAGAGCGCGTGCTGACGCGTGATTTAACGGTAGAGCGCCGCCCAGTGGCCCGCCGTTTGCTGGAAGGCCTAATTTCTTCGGAAGGCCGCCGCATCATTCGTTCCCGTTCAGCTTTATTTACTGAAGTAGCGCCGCTGGGGATTGCCCTGAATGACTATGATGGCTTAGTAAGCCAATTGGTGGATAGCCGCTTACTGCGCAGTTTAGAGCCTACGTCCGAACACCCCGAAACGGGTTACGAGTTGGCGCATGATTATCTGGTCACCAAAATTTCGGTTGACCCGGCGGTGCAGGCCCGCAAAGCGGCGCAAGAACTTTTGGAGCAAGAAGTCCGCAACTATCAAAAGTTTGGCACGCTATTGAGTGAAGATAAATTAGCGTTACTTGCGCCGCGCCGCTCTGAATTGGTGGTGAACGAGGCCGCTAAACAACTGCTGACCAAGAGTGACCAAGCCTTCCGGCGGCGGCGGGGTTTGCTGGTGGGCGGCGTGGGCAGTGCGGCGGTGTTGTTAGTGGTGGCAGTTTTTTCGGGCTTGGCCACCATTACGGCACAGAACGCCCGCGTAAGTGCAGAGCAGGCACAGGCGGCGGCCCAAACCCAAGCCGCTGACGCCCAAGTGCAAGTGGGTGAGGCCAACACCTTGCGGGCTACGGCACAAGCAGAAGCTTTGGTGGCCGGCACCTTCCGCGTGGAAGCTGAAAACCAACGGCAACTGGCCGAGCAAGAAGCTGTGGCGGTGCGCGCTACCGCTGAGGCCGCCTCGGCTGAAGCCAATGCCCGCCTACGCGAAAAAGATTCCGCGCTCACCACGCTCTTCCGCAATAACGGTTTAGTGCCGGTTGGCCC
>JAEURM010000236.1 GCA_016789245.1 Anaerolineales bacterium | reverse complement strand
TGTGTTTGAAGCGGGCACCCATCCGCGTTTCACCAGTGGGGAATCCATGATTTTAGAAACCTCGGAAGCCATGCGGGCGCTGGCCGAGTTTTTTGATGTGCCGGAGTTGGCTTACTTTAGTTCTGAGAATTACTACAACTATATTGGCACGCAACACGGCCTTAAGCGCCACTTCAGCTTTGTGCACCACACACCCGGCCAAAAGCAAGACCCCCGGAAAAGTTTGCAGGCCGTCATCCCCAAACTGCCGTACGGCTATGAAATTCACATCAGCCGCGCGGACGCCGATTACCTCCTCACCAATTACGCCATCAGTTACGGGGCCACGGTTCTGCAAGCTACGCCGGTGCGCGAAGTAAAAATCCAGCCGGACGGCGTCACCATCACCACCGATAAAGCCAACTATCAGGCCAACTACATAGTAGATGCGGGCGGCATGAAATCACTGTTAGCAGACCAATTTGGTTGGCGGCACCGTGATTTAATTTCTCACACGCGCACCATTTACACGCACATGGTGGATGTGCCGTGCTTTAACAACGTTGGCCCGGCGCGGGAGCAGTACGGCCACCCGTTCCGGCTTTCCGAAGGCACCCTGCATCATGTGTTCAAGGGCGGCTGGCTGTGGGTGATTCCGTTCAATAACCACCCGCGCGCCACCAACCCACTATGTAGCATTGGCCTGCAACTAGACCCGCGCTTGTACCCGGTGCGCGCGGACTTAAGCCCGGAAGAAGAGTTTTACAGCTTTGTCAATCAATTCCCAGATATGGCCGCGCAATTGAAAGACGCGCGCGCGGTGCGGGCGTGGACGCGCACTGACCGTTTGCAATACTTTGCCTATCACGTGGTGGGCAATAGATGCGCTTTGCTGGCGCACGCGGTGGGCTTTATTGACCCGCTATATTCCAAAGGTTTGTACGCCACGCATATGACGATTTTTGTGCTGGCCGATTTGCTACTCAAAGCCAAGCAAACGGGTGATTTTTCGGCGCAGGCGTTTCAGCCATTGGAAGATGTGACTTTGCGTTACATCAAAATGCATGACCGGGTAGTGGCCAGTTCCTTCAAAGCGTGGGGCAACTACAAACTGTGGCACGTGTATGCTGTGCTATGGTTGTTGGGCGCGTACTTGGAATATCTCAAGCTCACCATCACACGTTTGCGGGCCAAAAACCGCGCCGATTATTTGGCCAAATTGGGCGCGCTGAGTTTGGCGGGCGGCGGTTTTTCGGAATTTTTCAAACTGCAACAAAAAATAGACGCCCTGATGGATGCAGTGGATGTGGACAACGAAGCCGAAGTGGATAAAACGGTGGCGGAGATTCAGGCGTTGTTCGCTGGCTTCCGCTGGATGAATTCGCCCTTCCGCGATTTGCTGAAGGGCAAAAACCATTTGCCCAACAACAAACTGCGCATCAACTTGCTTAACCAAACGGATGGCTTTTTGGGTGATGGCGCGTACCGCGAGCATTTCTTTGGCGAGGCCGATTTGCCATTTCTCATGCGGCGGGCAGTGGCGGAGCAGTTCCGTTACTCCGTGCCCGCGCTAGATTGGCAACGCCGCACGCACGCGCACCTCGCCGCACAAACCCAGAACGGCCACCGATGATTCTGCTCACCGGCGCAACCGATGGCATTGGGCTGGCGTTGGCGCGTCAGCTCACGGCCGTGGGCCAACGCGCACTCTTTCTTGGGCGGCGGCCCCTCAGCCAATTAGAGGCACAACTTTTCACCACGAGCAATTATCTGCAGGCGGATTTGGCAGATGAAAATTGCGCGGCCACAGTGGCGGAAGAATTAAAGCGGCGCGGCGTGCAATCTTTGCGGGCCGTGATTCACAACGCCGCGCTCGGTTGGTTTGGTCATCCGGCGCAACAAAGTGATGCTTCCATTGAAGAATTGCTCAACGTGAATGTACGCGCGCCGATTGCGCTTACGCGCACTTTGCTACCACTTCTCCTCAAAGAAACGCAACCGCAAATTCTGTTCATCAGCTCGGTGGCTTCGGCGTTTGCCGCACCAGAGTACGCGTTGTACACGGCCAGCAAGGCGGCGCTAGAGGGCTTTGCCCGCAACTTGCGGCTTGAATTGGGCAATAAAGTGCGCGTGCAAATGTTTTGGCCCGGAAGCACGCGCACCGGCATGCATGAGAAGAGCGGCATCCCCGCTGAGCGCCGCGCCAAAATGCGCTTTGCGCCGGTAGAAGCGGTGGCCGCCAAAATCATTCAGCAACTTAATCAGCGCACCAGCACGGCCAGTGCCAGTGCAGGCATTTCTCTCTTGCGGTGGTTTGGCACGCATTTGGAAAGTGTGGCCGATGCGACGGCGCGCCCCCTCACCCCCCTAATCCCTAATCCCTCAACCCCTGAAAAGCTATGCGCCATTACGGGCTTTGCAGATGGCATTGGCAAAGCGTTGGCGCTGAAGTTTGCCGGCGCGGGCTACAAAATTGTGGGCATTGATTTTGATGCAGAGCGGGCCGTGCGCACGCAGGCGGAAATTGTGGCGGGCGGCGGGCGCACGGAATTTGTTCACGCGGATTTGGGCCGCGCGGCGGAGATTGAGAAACTGTTTGTTCAGTTGCGGGCGCATGCGCCGTACAGCGTATTCATTCACAACGCCGGCATCAACGCCGTAGGCCGCTTTGCGGAGCTGGAGTTAGCGCGCCAAAACGCCGTGCTGGAAATCAACTTGCGCGCGCCCTTACGGCTCACCGGCCACCTTCTGCGCGAAAACTTGATGGCCGAAAATGGCTCACTTGTTTTTGTTTCATCACTTTCAAAATATGTAGGCTACCCGGGCGCTTCTGTTTATGCGGCGGCAAAAGATGGCTTGGCGGCTTATGCGCGAAGCCTGAGCAAAATAGATGGTTTGCATGTGCTCACCGTGTACCCCGGCCCCACGCGCACCGCGCACGCCCGCCGCTACAGCCCAGATAACTCACGCGAGAACCGCCGCATGTTGCCCGAAATCTTAGCCACGCAAATTTACGCCGCCACCCAAAAAC
>JAEURM010000235.1 GCA_016789245.1 Anaerolineales bacterium | reverse complement strand
CAATTAATAACGCGGCCACTGCTAGCGCACCGCCAATAATCAACGCCATCGGCGCTTCGGGGGAGGTGGGGGCGCTGGCCGTGGAAGCGGTGACGGCCAACGTGGGCACAGTCACAAACACCTCCACTGGCTGAGTTTCCGCCGTGAGTCCTAATTCATCGGTTACGCGCGCTTGCACGGTGTACGTCAGGCTTTCGGTGTAATTGCCCAGCGGCCACATCAGCGCCGTGAGCGTGCTTTCCTTGCGGATATCCACCGGTTGGCCGTTCACCAGTAGTTGCCCTTCCCGCAAACTGCGGGTGTGCCCATCTGGAAAAGTAATTTGCACCGGCAGAGGCAAGTTGGCTAGCGTGCCTGCATCTAACGTGGTGGGCAAATTGGGCAGGGTGATGAGGGGCGGCTCAATGCGGAGTGGGAAGTTGAAGGCCGCTGTGCTGAGGTTGGTTCCGTCCGGCAGTTGTACGCCCGCGCTCAATACATGTTGGCCGGTTTCAACCAATGCGGAGCGGTACGTCAGTTGATATTGCTTACGTTGGCCGAGGATAACGTTGAAGATGGGGCCAAGCGAGCCAGGGTTATCCAAGCTCACACTTTGGCCGCCCGTTTCTGCGGCCAGCTTGCGTAGGTTGGCCGCACCCGGCAGTTCCAGCCCATCTGCGGAACCAACGTACACGGTGTGAATTTGAATCTGCGCCAACTGTGCGCGCGCTACCAAATCTTCCAGCGGCACGCCGGCTTCTAAACCGTTGGCGGCCACCACCAGCACGCGCCGCATCCCCGGGCGCGGCGTGGCATCGCCCGCAAAGTTTAGGCCAATGCTCAGCAAATCTCCTTGGCTGTTGGTTCCGGCAAAAGCCGAGTCATACCGTTCCAGCGCATCCAATACCGGCTGGGCGGAGCGTGTGTGCGCAATCAGCGTGGCTTCTGGCGCCACCAAGGTTACATCATCACCGTCCGTCATCGTTTGGGCAAACTGGCGGATGGCTTCTTTAATAAAATCTAGCCGCGTGGTGCCCGCTTCGTTGCGCGGTTTAAAGGCGGCGTTCACATCCAGCACAAACACCACTTGTGTGCCCAAATCCGCTTCCATTATAGAAAGCTGGCTGGCGGGCGCGGAATTTTCGGTGAGGCTGAAGGCGGAGGTGGGCAGGCCGGGCACGTGTTGGCCAGCGGCGTCGGTGACTGCCACGTAAGCGCGGATTTCGGGGAAGTTGTTGCTATCTACCGCCGTGAGGGTGGCGGCGGGCGGCGTAGTTTGCGCGGAAACCCGCGCACCGCCCAATACTAAACTGATAACGAGCACTAGCCAAACCCAGCGTTTCATACCCTAAATTCTAGCACTGCCAGATAAAGCGCGGGTGAACCTTGGTTGGAATTGGTTAATGTGGCAAAAAAGCCCTGCGTTGGCTCCCAGCCAGCGCAGGGCTAATAAGGCTTTTGGGTTATTGGTGAATGATTATTGAGTTACCGGCGCAGGCTCCATGCTGGGGGGCGCGGCTGGCACGGGCGGCGCAGGCGGTGGGGCAATCAGTTTGCCGTAAATCAGCGTCCACGCAGACCAAGCCCACGTTTCGAAGATGCCTTGCAATACCCACAAGATGGGCACGTAAACGGCACAGCACAACACTGCAAAGGCAATAGTGCTGTTGATGGCGGTTTGATTCTCACTCGCGGCGGCTAGAGCAACGCCAAAGAAGACGGGTAGCACCGTGATAAAGATGGGGAGCGCCACTACAAAGCTAAAGATCCAACCCAGCACCACAATAATCACGCCGAGGATGAGGAGCGAGAGGAAGTTACTGCGGAGCACTTCCCAGCCACGCCGCAGAGCATCCATGCCGGAGCGGTTTTCAATCACGGCGGCCAGCGTGCCCATGTGGTTGAGGATATTCGCCACAATGCCCGCCAAACCCAGAATACACGCCAATGGGATGAGGCACAGCGCAAAAGTAACAAAGCTACCCACAAGCACAGTTTCTAGCTCACGAGCGCCGCCAGAGCCAATAGCGCCCACCACCAACACCAGCAAAGCACCGATGATGAGTAGACTAATGATTAGGAAAGGTAAGCCTGTGAACAGCCACAAGCCGAATTGCTTGCCGATAGTGCCTGTGCCCGACGCCCACGTTTCACCAAACGTCACTTTCCCGTTCGCTTCCGCCAGCCGCGCGCCCGCAATCAGGCCGCCGCGCCCAATCCAGCCCAAAACAGCGGAAATGATACTCAGCAGGAGAATGACACACATTAAACCAATGCCAATCCCCACCGCCATTGGCGCTAGTTGTTCAATCATCTGTTCCATGCCGGGCGGTAAGTTGCCGGAGCCAGATGAACTGCCGTTGTTATTCAACAAATTAAAATCAGGAGTGTTGCCACCCCGATTTCCTAAGCAGGAAGCCAGAATGCCTAAAATCCATAAGCCACGGTTGCGCCACGTAATCTGCCACGCGCGGGTGATAATGTCACCAAAATCCACTGAAATGTTCATCGGTACTACTCCTTCAAGTAGAGACTAAGCCACCCTTAGCCTACACCCTCATTTACGCAGAAACCCCAGTTTGGGTATCAGCCAGTTGGGCGGCGGCCCGGTACACCAGAGTGTACAGGGCATTGGTAAACACGGCCACAAACAGCAACAGTGCCAGCCCCACCGGGCTAAGCACGCAACAGCAGGCCAGCATCAGCGGAATGCCCAAATCTGGCGCTATGACTACCACCGGCAAAACCAAGAGGATGGGAAGCATGAGCACCACAATGGCAATGGCGGGCAGGGCGGAGCAGGCCACAATGAGCAAGAAAGCCCACCAACCTTGCCGGAATACTTTCCACGCGCGGCGTGGCGCTTGGCGCGTTTGCACATCTTCCACAGCTACGGCCAGCACCATCAGGAAAATCCCCAAACTCACCAGTGATAGTAAAGAAGAGAGTGTTAATTCCCCGGCCTGAAAGAGAAAGCTGAGCGTTGAGCCAAAACTTTCGCCCAGTATCAGCCGCAAACCAGCGGGCAAGAGTGAGATGATGGAAATAATGATGCTGACGGTAAGGCTGAGGCCCAGCAAGCGGC
>JAEURM010000234.1 GCA_016789245.1 Anaerolineales bacterium | reverse complement strand
GATTTGTAGTGACCGCGCTGTACGTGACCCCAACCGCCGTGATAATTTGGTGGATACCACCCCCACTGACGGGTTGAACGCCTACCCGGCGCCCTGCCGTGTGCCTACCGGGTTCGTGAATGGTGTTCCCACTGGCTATGTGTACCAAGATGATCCCGGTGGCGGTGGCCAACGCGTGATTGTGGAAGTAACCCACCGCCTGCCGATGATTACGCCGGTGTTGGGCCAATTTGTGCCGGCCGTTACGTTGGTGGCCCGCCGAGATGTGGTTTTGCCGGGTGGTTTTGGCGGCAGTTTGCTTAATACGGATACGCCCACGCCCACGCCTAGTAACACTTTTACACCAAGCAACACGCCCACACAAACGTTTACGCCGAGTAATACGCCCACGCGGACGTTTACGCCCAGCAATACCCCTTCAAATACGCCGAGTAGCACCACCACCCGGACAAGCACGTTTACGCCCAGTAATACGCCCACCCGGACGAATACGCGCACGCCGAGTAGCACGGCGTCATCCACCAATACACGGACGCCGACCAATACGTTTACGCCCAGTAACACGGCGACGCGGACAAGTACACCTTCGCAGACGTTTACGCCGAGCAATACCTTTACGCCCACCAATACGCGCACGCCGAGCAATACGCCCACGCGGACGTTTACGCCCAGCAATACGCCTACGCCCAGTAATACGCCCACGCGAACCAATACCCCCACGCGGACGCTTACCTTTACGCCTTCGCTGACGTTTACGCCCAGTAATACGCCCACGGCGACAAGCACACGCACACCCAGCAACACGCCTACACGGACGTTTACGCCGAGCAATACGCCCACGCCGAGTAATACGCCCTTGCCGCCGACGGCGACAAATACGCGGACACCCAGCAACACGCCCACACGGACGTTTACGCCGAGCAATACGCCGATTCCGAGTAATACGCCCACGGCGACAAATACACGTACGCCCAGTAACACGCCCACGCGGACGAATACGCCAGTGCCGCCAACGGCAACACCCAGCAACACCTCGTTGCCGTCCACACCGACGTTTACGCCCACGCGCACCCGGACGCCTTCGCCTACACGTACTCCGTGTCCATTTCCGCCCACTGACCCGCGTTGTCAGTAGCGGGTCAACCAGTAGTAGTTCACCACCGGCTCAGTCTCACCGACTGGGCCGGTGTGTTTGCTGGCCTCTAAAACTCCGCATAGAATGCACGTATGGCGCTGACTCATACATGGCCAACTTTTTCTGTGCGCCGCTGGGCGTGGCTGGCGGCCGGCTACTTAGCCATTTACGTGGTATGGCTAACCCTGCGGCCCAATAACTTCACCTTACAACTCTTACTGAGCCATTTTGTGCCCGCTGTGCCCGGCGTGTTGGCCGCGCAAGCCGCCCTGGCCCGTTACCGCCAAACAGCTCTGCCCAATTACTGGCGCCGTGCGTGGATGTTTTGGGGCTTAGCCTTGTGGTTGTGGGTGGTGGGCGGTGCATTGTGGGTGGCTTATTGGCTGTTCAACGGCCAACTTGCGCCTGTGCCTTCCTTGGCCGATTTGCCCTACATGGCCGGGCACTTTTTGGCGTTAGCTGGTCTGCTTAGCTTTCCGTTTTTTCCGGCCACCGGTTTTGGCCGTTTGCGGGTGGCGTTAGATGCGCTCACGGTGGCGGGTGTTACGTTTGCGCTTGGGTGGCTGTTACTTTTGCAACCATTGATTGTGAGTGAAGACATTGCGCTCCCGGAAAAGTTATGGCCCGCCGCTTACTTAGTGCTGGATGTGATGTTGTTTGCCACCCTTGCCATTCGCGCGGTAGCGTTTGCGCCCGCCGCCGCTCGCCCGTTGTTCACCCTAGTAGGCGCGGCGTTGTTTGTATTGGCGCTGGGGGATATTGCCTACACCTATCTTGGTTTGCGCGGCCAAGCGGATTTGAATGCGCTGTTTGATGTGGCCCGGTTGGTGGGTTTTGCCGGCGTGGGCTTAGCGGCGCGCCTGCAAGCGGAAGGCCGCATGGCACAGGCGTGGCCCGGCCCGCGCTGGCTGAGGCGGTTACAAGCTAGCCTGCCACTGGCCCTCGGCTTGGCGCTCGCCTTCTTCACCATGTTCAACTGGCAAGCCTCTGGTGATTTGCGCCCGTTTGCCGTGTGGGCCACCATCATTGTTAGCTTGGTGGTGCTGGCGCGGCAGGGCGTGGCCGCCGGTGAGGTGGAATTGCGCCAATACATGCAATTGGTAGAAAGCGCCGCTGACCCGGCCTTTGTGTGTGATGAGCGTGGTAAATTATTGCTGGCCAACCCCGCACTGGCCGCCGCCATTGGCCACACCAACCTCGAAGCCCTCTCCGGCCATTTGCTTCCGGGCCTTATCACACCCGCCACCTTGCCGCGTGAACTGCACCAAACCCGCGCCTTTGCCCGCCCCGTGCTAGAAGATGGCTGGTCTGGTGAAGTGCGCTTGCGGCGCACGGATGGCAGTGAATTTCCGGTGTACCTTTCCTTGCGCCCTGTGCCGGATGATTCTGGCGCGCGGCTGGTGCTGGCCGGAACGGCGCATGATTTGAGCGTGCAAAAGCGCCAGCAAGAAGCCCTCATCACAGCCCGCCAAGCCCTGCAAGATTTGAACGCCGATTTGGAATTGCGCGTGGCCGAAAAAACCGCCGAACTGGCCCGCCAAAACGAAGAACTCAAAACGCTCGATCAACTCAAGAGCGATTTTGTGACGATGGTCTCTCACGAATTGCGCGCGCCGCTCACCAACATCTCTGGCGGCATGGAATTGACGTTGGCCCGCACCGAACTGCCCAGCCGCGCGCGCGAAACACTTGCCACCGTGCAAGCGGAAATTAAGCGCCTCAGCCGGTTTGTAGAAACTATTGTAGATTTATCCGCGTTAGATGCGGGCCGTTTGCCGCTCATGCTGGCGCCGTTGGATTTATCTGCCACGCTGGAAGCGCTCCGCATGCAGTGGGCGGCCCTGCCCGCCGGAAGCCGTGTGCGGGTGCAAGCGGCGCACACTCTGCCCGCCGTGTTAGCGGATGAACGCGCCCTCACCAGCGTATTTTTTCATTTAGTGGATAATGCGCT